>JBDOMT010000406.1:48969-70648 GCA_039831705.1 Pirellulales bacterium
GGTTGGATTGAGCTGTAATATTGGGCCAAAGCGAACTGGGACAATACTCGCGTTGTATGCCCCTTAAATGGCTGAGCCGGTGGCGCGAGCATTCTCCAAGATTCGTTTGACGGGGGACGCAAGCGATGGGGTGCAGCGGGGTGCAATGATCGCGGGTTAAGTGACTGGGCATCTTGTAGGTTGGATCGAGCGGTAGCGCTGTTCCGGCAACACTGCAAAAGACTTTAGAATTGGCATACGAGCACGAAGCGCCAGCCTTCTACGGTTACAACGTTGGCGCCTACGTGGCAACAAGTTAAAATCTCCTCACAAACAAGATCCTATCCGGAGACTTCCTATGTCGATTCCTGCCGTTTTAGTTGCCAAGCTGGGCCAGAGCATCTGGTATGACAATCTGAGCCGCGATCTGCTGCAAAACGGCACACTCGCACAGATGGTCACTGAGGAGGGTGTACGCGGAGTGACTTCCAACCCGTCGATCTTCCAAAAAGCCATGACAACCTCACCCCTGTATGCACAGGAGTTTGACAAACTGGCCGCTGAAGGAAAAACGGCGGAAGAAATTTACGAGACCCTGGCGGTCGAAGATATCCGCACCGCGTGCGATATCCTGCGCCCGGTGTACGATTCCACCAGTGGTCGCGACGGTTTTGTCAGCCTTGAGGTCTCACCCGCCCTCGCCGACGATACCGATGGCACCGTCGCAGCCGCAATTCGACTCTGGGGTGAGGTCGATCGGGCTAACCTGATGATTAAGGTGCCCGCCACAAGCGCTGGTATCCCAGCCATCCGCCAACTCATTGGCAACGGTCTGAATATCAACGTCACCTTGGTCTTCTCGCGCGGCATGTACGACCAGGTCATGGACGCCCACATGAGTGGCCTGGAGGATCGAGTCGCACGTGGCGAGTCCATCGGTGGCATCAACTCGGTGGCGTCGTTCTTCATCTCACGTGTCGACTCGGCGGTTGACCAGGCGCTGGCCGCACATGGTGAAGCGGGCACCGCGTTGATGGGAAAAGGTGCCGTCGCCAATGCCAAACTCGCGTACCTTCTCTTCGAGGAGCGCTATGGTAAAGACAGGATCCCGTCCGAGCGGTTCGCCAAACTACAGGCGCAAGGTGCTGCCGTACAACGCCCCCTCTGGGCGAGTACCAGCACCAAAAACCCGGCCTATCCAGACACACTCTACGTCGACACACTCATCGGCCCACACACCGTCAACACCATTCCACCCGCCACCCTCGACGCGTTCAATGACCATGGCCAGGTAGGCGTGACGATCGGCGACAGCGTAGCGCAAGCGAGCGACGACCTGGCGGCTATCGAAGCGCTCGGCATCTCACTCGATGCGATATGTGACGACCTGCTGACTGCCGGTGTAAAATCGTTCGCCGACTCGTTCGATGCACTGCTCGGTGCGGTCGATGCACGACGACGCCAGTCCACGGCAAACTGATCGAATGGCGGACTGATCGGATGGCGAGATTAAGAGTAAGATTAAAAAAATCCCAACACGGCCTCCGGCTGTGAACGGCTACAAAAAACAGGGGAACACACCTTCAATGCAAGCAATCATTATTGGAGCGGGCCGTGGAATTCGGCTGATGCCCACCACTGCAGATGCTCCCAAGTGTTTCGCACAAATCGGAAATCAACGGATTCTCGATTGGGGCCTGGAGGCCTTTCGCCAGGCGGGCATCGATCGCATCGTATTTATCGGCGGCTATCAAATCGACAAAGTGCGCAGCGACTATCCCCACTTCACCTTTCGCAACAATCACGACTGGCAAAACAACAACATTCTGGCATCGTTGTTTTTTGCTGAAGACTGCATGGATGAGCCCTTCATTTGTTGCTATTCCGACACACTCTTCCGTCCTTCCGTGGTCAAGGAACTGGCCAAGAACTCAAGCGACATGGCCGTTACCATCGACACCGATTGGTTGAGTCGCTACACGCACCGTTTGCAACACCCAAGCGATGACGCCGAAAAAGTCACTGTTACCAATGGCGTGGTAACGCGCATCGACCGCCAAATACCGGAAGCGGAAGCGTACGGCGAGTACACCGGCGTGGCCTATTTTTCCGAACAAGGAGCAAGGTGCCTGCGTGATCATTATCACCGCTGCCGAGAATGCGCAGCGGACGGTCCATTTCGAGGAGCTGCGACATTCAAAAAGGCTTATTTTATCCATCTGTTGCAGGAAATGGTCGAAGCAGGCGAGCAATTGGCGCATGTCGACACCCCGGGCGGTTACATCGAAATCGATACCCAGGAAGACTTCGACTATGCGCAACAACATTGGGAAAGTTCGTGTAAAGAAAGTTAACCACTGTATGAGAATCCTTACCTGACCATCACTCTCTGGTAAAATTATGAGCAACCGCATTCTCTTTCCCACTTCGGTCGTTGGTTCGATGCCACGACCCCAGTACGTCCAAGATCTCGTTGCCGACGAACAGAATATCTCACAGCAGCCAAACAGGCAACGAATGGAAGCGGCCGTCCGCTCGGTCGTGGCCTTGCAAGAATGCGCCGGCTTGGATGTACTGACCGATGGTGAGTGGTGGCGCAAATCATATATTGGTGTGATCGCCGAACTGGCACATGGCTTCGAACTCAGTCGCAACCCGACCGATGGCAGACCATGGACCATCGTCGTCGACCGACTCGCACCTAAGCAGCCCGGTTTTATCGCCCAGGAAGTGGCCTTCCTGAAACAGATCACCAATCGACAAATCAAGGCGACCCTGCCAGCACCGGCGTTGCTGGGCGAACGGATGTGGGACCCCCAGCGATCCGCCAAAGCCTATCCCACCCGTGACGCGTTTGTCCGCGATTGCGTGCCCATCTTACGCCGCGAGGTGGAGCTGTTACGCGACGAGGGCGTTGCCATCGTGCAAATCGACGATCCGCACCTGTGCCTTTTCGTCGATCCCGATGTACGTGCACAGTACGACAACGCTGATGCGGCTGCTGATTTTTCTGTGGACATGACCAATCAGATCGTAGATGGAATCGAAAATGTCCGATTTGCTGTCCACCTCTGTCGACGTGCTGGAGCGCGGGTCCGAGGCGAATCACAGCATGGGGGCAGCTACGACGCCATTATCGGTCCGCTCAATCGGCTGCATGTTCAGCATCTCACCATGGAATACACCACACCTGGAGCCGGCGAGATGAATGCCTTACGGCAACTGCGCGAAGACTTTGAAATCGGCTTGGGGTGTGTCAGTTGCCAGCCGGGAGAAGTCGACTCGGTGGAAACGATTGTCTCACGAGTGGAACAGGCGCTGGTCTATCTTGCACCTGAGCGTATCACGCTCAACCCCGATTGCGGCTTCGCTCCCGGTTCGGCCGCTACGGTGAATATTGATGAAGTCTACCTGAAACTTCAGAACGAAGTGGCGGCCGCCATGCGGTTGCGTGAGAAATATGGTAGCTAACCGGAATGAAACTGATCACACCGATTCTACAATCAAACGATTCACGATCATTCTTGTCAGAAATAACATGAGTAACATGGCCAATCCATGGTCCATCACGAGAGGCAGTCCGTGCATTCTGGCAGGAGACTGCAAGGCAAGATTCCATTGCGACGCAATCGTCAACCCCACCAAGGCAACATAAACCGATAGATTAATCAGAGGCACCATACCCTCAAGCACACGACTCCCATGGAACCGGGAATCTTTCCTCCACCCACCTTGTCCTAATTGCTTTCTAGGTTTCAACGCCATCGTGCTAAGTGTTGCCCCATAACCGATAACCGCGACAGCCGTGGCAATCGGCAAAGCGATATGGAATTGTGCTACTCCTATCCACAGCATGCCGAGCGCAATCCAGAATGGGCCATTGGCAGTCGAATCGAGCCAACGAATTGGAAAATTTGGAGCTGGCGAAAATGGCATGGACTGATGGTACTGAGTAGAAGAGACACTATGCATATTTTGATGGCTGCATGAGAACCTTCCTCCATTCTGCTTCGCCCATATTAGCGTGTAAAGAATTTTCGGCAAATTGGCAAACAGAATGTTTACTTCCAAATCGTACAATGGCAGAATTCAGTACTTGGAGTGATTCCAGACTAACTTATTCGTAGAACTTCTCGTTTTTGGAAATGCCCATGTCGTTAGATTTCTTATTTCCTGAACATCTCGAGCTCCAAGATTGGCTTTGGATTGTAATACCCATTACATCATTCATCGTCGTGGCCATATTGCATATTCGGAGCATGGGCCAAACTAGCCCACTGGCCGCATTGAGCTTTGTAGTGGCTGGCCCATTCATGGGCGTTTTAATTTCTATTCCTTATGCGATATTAGAAAACCAAGGTAGCCGTTTCACCACTCAAATCACCATGGTCGACATTTTTTCTTTTGCCGCCAAAATGTTTATGCTTGGCCTAGTTGCTGCGGCAGCAACCGCAGTAATTACAGCGATCGTTAAACGCAATGAATGGTTTTATTAATGGCAGTGGTCATATTTTGGTTCTGTAAGAACGCAATGTGCTTAGCAAAGAACTGCTAGAATAGGGTTACCGTTCATTCCCGTCCGTAAACCACCAGCTTTGCTGGTGAGTACCCATCAGACACTGCCGTTTGGTAGAGGATGGGATAGCATAGCTCAAAGGGGTAGCCATCTGTTTGTGATCAGTGATACTTCGCAGAATACTTGGGAGGTATTCCCCCGAACCCCCCTGTATGTCTGTTTAGCCTCTTTTTAGAAAGTTTCTTCACCTATAAATCACCCGGCCACATAAATCGCGCACACCAATCAATAACTCTCTTCACCGCTTGCGTCCCAGCCAAACGAATCTTGGAGAATGTTCACGCATCCATTTCAGCCACTTAATCCGTGTTCAACGCGAGCATTGTCCAAGTTCGATTTGGCGCAGCAAACCCACCCGGTCAGCCGTGCGCCTTATCACTCCCCCGTTTTTTTTCCGCCTGAGAAGGCTGCTTGGGCTCAGCATCGGTACCTGGGACAATCAACGGGCTGGGTGAATTCTCTTCGATGATACGAGCCAACTCCTCGGCATTGATCACTTCTTGTTTCATTAACTCACCGGCTGTCGCTTCGAGTGCTTTTCGCCGTTTGACCAGAATGTGGCGCACCCGTTCGAGCCCTTCCTCGATGATGCGTTTGACTTCTTCGTCGATTTCGCGCGCCGTCTGCTCGCTGTGACCTTGTGCATGAGACATTTCGCCATTGCTTGCCAGGAATGGGCTGCGACCCGATTCACGAAAGTTGACTCGCCCTAGTCGGCTCATGCCATAGTCCATCACCATACTGCGGGCGGTTTCCGTAGCCCGTTCCAGATCGTTCTGAGCGCCGGAAGATATATCTTCGAAGACAATTTCCTCAGCCACCGTGCCGGCAAGCAGTACTTGAATACGACTTTCCAACTCGCCTTGGGTCATCAAGTATCGATCTTGCTCGGGCCGCTGCATGGTATATCCCAATGCGGCTAAACCGCGAGGGATGATCGATACCTTGTGGACCGGATCCGTATTGGGCAACGAGCAGGCAACCAAAGCGTGGCCACTTTCGTGGTAAGCCACACGCAGCTTCTCGTCTTCGTGCATGATCCGATTTTTCTTCTCCAATCCTGCACTGCTCCGCTCAACTGCTTCATTGAGCTCCTCCATGCCGACCGACTGTTTTCCATTACGGGCCGCCAGCAGAGCTGCCTCGTTGACCAAATTGGCCAGATCAGCACCCACAAATCCACTGGTAATCCCGGCTACTTTCTTCACCTCCACATCTTCGCCCAGCATGATGTTTTTCAGATGAACGTTGAGAATGTCCTCGCGACCTGCCACGTCGGGCCGATCGACCAACACATGACGGTCAAACCGCCCAGGTCGCAGCAAGGCCGGATCGAGCGTTTCGGGACGGTTGGTTGCGCCTAGGACAATCACACCACTGTTGGAGCCAAAGCCATCCATCTCTACCAGCAAGGCATTGAGGGTCTGCTCTCGTTCATCGTGTCCACCGATCTGGCCACTGCCCCGAGTTTTGCCCAATGCATCGAGTTCATCGATGAAAATAATGCAGGGGGCCCGTTGCTCAGCTTGCTGAAACATGTCCCGCACCCGAGCGGCTCCAACTCCCACGAACATTTCGACAAAGTCCGAACCACTGAGGCTGAAAAAAGGTACGCCTGCCTCACCGGCAATCGCTTTGGCCAACAATGTTTTTCCGGTACCCGGTGGGCCCACCAGCAGCACACCCTTGGGGATGCGACCTCCCAGACGCTGATAGCGTTCCGGGGTTTTCAGAAAGTCGACCACTTCACGAAGTTCGTCGACGGCTTCATCGATTCCGGCCGCGTCTTCAAAAGTGATATCGATATCTTCCTGAGCATACAGCTTGGCGCGACTGCGGCCAAAGGCCATCGGCGAACCGGCCCCACCCATGCGGCGGAGCATCATGACAAATAGCAACACAAACATTCCCGTGAGCAACAGCATGGGCAGGTAGGCCAAGAGTGGGTTGGGTTCGTCCGCCACTCGGTAAGGAATATTGTTCTCCGCCAACAACTGTTCGAGCCTTCGCTCTGTCGGCAACCGTGAAGTCTTGAAACGCATCTGCTCCGGTGCACTGAAGATGGCTGACGAAATCGACTCGCGAGCGACAGTTTCCTGGTCCTGCGAAGGCTCCGCTTCCTGGGATGATCCTGCGTCTTGAGAAGATCTCAAAGCGGAAATGGTCGTTCCGGCGAGCAAGGGCGCTTTGCGACGATTGACCTTGCCCGTTACCTCGGTCATGTTGACGACGATCTCGGTCGGACCACTGAATCGCAACAGGCAGGGCTTTTCATTCTCCTCACTTTCAATTTCAATGTAGTCAGGCCCTTCCGTATTCTTCGAATTACTGACCACGATGATTTGCTCGAGAACGCTCCAATCAATTCGCTCCTGGTCCTGGCCGTTCCACAACGTAGCCAACAGGAGCAGCATCACCCCCAAACCAAGCAGATACCACACCGTGTTACTAGATTGGGGCGCCGGCTTTTTGTCGGTTTTTTTTTTTGATTTGTCGCTAGCTGGCTGTTTGTCCTGATCGTTCGTATTGTCCATCGATTCTCTTAATTTATGCGGATGTTGGTTATTTCTGATTTCAATCCCTATCTCTACATCCTAGATTAGCACGGAATAAAACTCAACGAACCAATCAGTCCCCCAGAGGGGGACAACATCGCTTGCCCCCATCGGGGCCTCACCCTAGAATGACAAGCTTGCCTAAATTGGAGCCCCATCAATCGGCCCAAATAGTTTAATCCCTACCTATCCGATGATTACGTTGCTGAAGTGCCTTGAGTGCGACGCCAAGCTGCATTCTGCATCCCACAATCCGCATTTCATTCCCTCCCATGACCGATCAGCCCAAACAGATCGCAGTTCTCGGATCGACTGGCAGCATTGGCAGCCGTGCGCTGGAAGTGATTGCCGCCAGTGAGGGACGTCTCCGTGCAACTGCCCTTTCGGCCCATAGTCGGCTAGATCAACTGCTCAATCAGGCCCAAATTCATCGACCACGTTGGGTCGTGGCAACCGACCAGGATGCTGCAGAAGCCTTTGACTGGTCGAATTTGCCTGAAAATTGCCAACTACTGATAGGATCGAATGCCCTGGAAGAGGTGGTCGCAGAGGACCAGGTCGACCTGGTCCTGGCCGCAATCGTTGGCAGTGCAGGCCTCGCGAGCACCTGGCGGGCCTTGGAATGCGCCAAACCGGTTGCTTTAGCGAATAAAGAAACTCTGGTCATGGCAGGGCCCCTGATGACCCAATTGGCCCAGGATCGGGGAGTTTCCCTATTGCCGGTCGACAGTGAGCATAGTGCCATCTTCCAAGCACTCCAAGCCGGGCAATCGGCAGAAGTCCACCGCTTGCTGCTTACGTCCAGCGGAGGCCCTTTTCGCAATTTGTCGCGAGAGGCGTTGAAGCAAGTAACCCTGGCTGAAGCGCTGGAGCACCCCACCTGGCAAATGGGCCCTAAAATTACCGTCGATTCTGCTACCATGATGAATAAAGGACTGGAAATCATCGAAGCCCGCTGGCTATTTGGCGTAACTGCCGACCAGATCGATGTGGTGATCCACCCGCAGTCAATTGTCCACTCCATGGTGGAATTCATCGATGGCTCGGTGGTCGCCCAACTGAGTCCACCCGACATGCGACTGCCAATCCAATACGCATTATACTACCCAGAGCGGGTGGCAGGCGTGGCTGAGCGGATCGACTGGTCTCATGCCATCAGCCTGAATTTCGAGGCCCCTGATCTCGAGCGGTTTCCCGCACTGGAATTGGGGTATCAGGCAGCCCGTGCCGGAGGAAGCAGCGGCGCAGTGCTCAACGCGGCCAATGAAGCCGCAGTAGCATTATTTTTACAAGGTGAGCTACACTTCACTGAGATCGTTCCGGCCTGCCGGAGCGTTCTGAATTCGCACCATTATCAATCGAACCCATCACTCCAACAGCTTATCGCATTGGATGGTTGGGCTCGAGAGGAGGTAGCACGTTGAATTTGTGCTTGACTGAGTTTGCCAATTTGATATCAAACGTCGAGGTCTTAGACTTGAAATTCGAGTCTGTACTCTCGTCACTTTTCTTGTTGGCGTCATACCCTGTGGTCTCTGAGCTGAACCTGCTGGCAACTGCCGGTACGGCTCAATGGCTGACGGTCGTTGGGCAAGTGGCCCTGGGGCTGCTGGGACTGGGGATGGTAATTTTCGTGCACGAACTGGGCCATTTTGCAGTCGCCAAAATGTGTGGCGTCAAGTGTGAAAAATTCTTCATCGGTTTTGATATTGGTGGCTATAAAATCAGCCACAAATGGGGCGAAACCGAATATGGCATCGGCATCCTGCCCTTGGGAGGGTATGTGAAGATGTTTGGCCAAGATGACAATCCTGGCAACATCGCTGAGCAGGTACGACTGTCTCAAGTCGAGGACAACGGGGCTCAAGTCGAGGACAAACCTCCGGTAGATGCGGGTGAGCCTACCCACAGCACCGAGTCGGTCGAAACCACCGAAATTGTCGGACCGGATGGCGAGCGCTACGTGGTCGACAGTCGCAGCTATCTGGCGAAAAGTGTACCGCAACGAATGGCAATCATCTCGGCCGGCGTGATCATGAACGTGATCTTTGCGGTAGTATTTGCCAGTGTGGCCTACCGCCTGGGAGTAGCCTATATTCCATGCGAAGTACCGCAAACCGTACCTGGAGCCCCTGCCTGGCAAGCCGGCATACGTACGGGCGATGAAGTGATCCAAGTCAATGACATCGAAAACCCATCGTTTTCCGAATTGATGAATGGGGTGACTCTGGGAGATCTGGAGAATGGTGTCCCATTTGTCATTCGCCGTGCAGAAACCGGTGAGCAAGAGACGATTACGCTCAGGCCGCATCAAGACTCGGGCCTGGCTAAAGTTGGCATTTATGTGCCCCTGTCGCTTCGACTCAGCAAAGGACTACCGGTAGCACCTGGCACGCCGGCAGCTCAATCCGACCACCCTTTCCAAGGGGGTGACCAAATCATCGCAGTGGCTGGCCACGAGGTTCAAAATTATCGCCAATTTGTGGCACAGATGCTCAAACATCGAGATCAACGGGTAGAAATTGTCGTTCGTCGCGGAGGTAAGGCAGCAGATGACAACCCGTTCGGCCCCATGACTGGAGGTGAGAAAGTAACCATCGCAGTCGACCCGCGACCGCTGAAACGACTGGGGCTGGTTATGGAAATTGGCCAGATCACCGCGGTACAGCGAGGCTCTCCCGCAGCCCAGGCGGGCATTCAAGACGGCGATTTCATCGATCAGATCGACCAACATAAAATCGGTGGGCTACCCACCGAGGATCAACCAAATTGGGATCCAGTCTTACTTCCCGAACAATTGAGCAACTTGGCCGACCAAAGTCGCAGTATCCAATTGACCATCCGACGGGCAGCTTCCTCCAGTGAAGGCCACCAGGCGACCGAGACACTGGAGACCAATTTACGAACCGTCGATTGGCTGGAAACCTCACGAAGTCGTGGCAATCCACTCGCCGCGCCTGCCTTGGGGATCGCCTATCGGGTTCTCAACCGAATCGATACGGTCCTACCAGGCAGCCCTGCCCATCAAGGAGGGCTTCGCAGTGGCGATACCATTACCAAAATCGAGTTCATCGCACCGGAAAAAACGACCAGCGAATCGACTCCGCCGGAATCTTTGAAACCTTTCCTTTTTGGCCAGCAAGACCAACACAACTGGCCAGCCTTCTTCTATGAAATGCAAACCAGGGAGCCGGGCACAAAAATCAAACTGACCTACCAACGGGGCGAAGAATCTTCTGAGGTAGAACTGGAACCGGCCATTGTCTCCAATGGTTTCTTTTCAGAACGGGGATTCCACTTTCAAGCGAAACAACGAATACGGATTGCCCATTCGCTGCAGGAGCAAGTGCGATTGGGAATACGGGAAACTGCAAACTCACTGGGGATGGTATTCCGTTTCTTGGGCAAGTTGGGCACCCAAGTTCCCCTCACCTCACTAGGTGGTCCGGTAACCATCGTCAAAGCGGCCGGTTACTCTGCTATCGAAGGATTTGGCAAGTTGCTCTTGTTTTTGACCATGCTCAGTGCAAATTTGGCTGTGATTAATTTCTTACCCATCCCACTCCTCGACGGGGGGCACATGGTCTTCCTGGCCTGGGAAGGCTTGCGCGGTCGCCCTGCGAGCGAACGTTTTGTCGTCGCCCTGCATACGATTGGCTTTGTGTTCATCATCACGCTGATGCTGTTCGTGCTGTCGCTCGACTTCGGACTCATTCCACGGAATTTGTAGGGAGTCAAAAGCCAGGCGACAATTGGTAATTCACCAGGATACAAGCACGACGCGCAAGCGAGTGGGTGCAGCTAGAATTTCATCTGTCGCTCGTCTAATACCAGCACTTCCAATTGGCTGCCGGCATCCAATTGATAGTCTCCAGGAGGCAACATGGCCAAGCCGTTGGCGCTGGCCAACGTTGCCAGATCGGCCGAACCGCGCCAGACAAGTGGGGCGACACTTGGCAATTCGACACGCGACGACCCAACCGCATCTATTTTACAAGGCTGATAGCTGGGACGATTACCCCGATGGGCCATTGGCGCCGTAAGTTGACAAGCCACGGGCGACTGAGGAGCGAATGGTTCCCCCGACAGGGCCTCGATTGCCGGCTTGACAAATAAATGAAACGCAACCAGGGTACTGACCGGGTTTCCTGGCAGTCCAAAGACGAGTGTTCTCCGGGCACCCGACTCGCGTACGCCAAACCAGAGCGGCTTACCCGGTTTCATCTGAACTTTGTGAAACACCTGCCGAACTCCCAGAGCTTCGAGCACACCAGGCACCAGATCGAGCACACCGGCCGAGACACCACCGGAAATCAGCAACACATCCGCATCAAGTCCCAACTCAATCCTCGTGCGCAAATCTTGAACATTGTCACGTCCAATACCCAAATCGACCGTCTCAAGACCCTCCTGACGCAGTGCAGCCAGGAGCATGGGACCATTGCTATTGCGAATTTGTCCGCTGGCCAAAGGACCCTCCCCATCGACCAATTCATTGCCAGTAGCCATTACGGCCACACGGGGTCGAGGTACCACGGATACCTGAAACTGGCCTATCTCGGCCAGAAGTCCCAAGTCGACCGGACCAAGCCGAGTACCGGCCGCCAGTAACTGTTGCCCCGCTTGAAAAATAGTACCTCGGGGCAATATGCAGTACCCCGACTTGATCAACCCACCTCCAAGTGAGCCACCCTGCTGGTTCAATCCACCCTTCGATTCGCCCGTATCGGCAACCAAGGGCGAGTAAATCGTCTCCTCATCCAGTTGGGTCGTATCTTCCCACTTCACCACCGCGTCAGCTCCATCTGGAACCGGCGCACCGGTCATCACACGGATCGTTGTGCCTGGCACAACCGCATGGTGGGGTACTTGACCGGCAGTCACCTGCTCGAGCATCTGTAACGTAGGACTCGTATCACTTACCCTTAGCGCATACCCGTCGACCATTGACTTATCGAAGGATGGTGACTCAATCAAACTGTAAGCTGCCTGGGTCAACTTCAGGCCGCATGCACCCTCCAACGGCATCTTTTTCACCGGTAATGAGCGTGCATGTTCACACAAGCAGTCAAATGCTTCGTCCACGGATAGCATGATGGATCCTCTTAATGGATGGTTTCTAGTGTCCGGTTACACGGTAAAACCGGGGGCTAACGCCCTGCGGCTGATCCGAAAATTAAGCTGCAACGATGCACTAGTTTGTCTATGGGACAACCTCCTACCTGGACTCGTAACTCTCATTCAAGCTGCAAAAAATGCTGCAAGATGTGTGAACCCGCGTTGGTTAAAAAACTCTCCGGATGAAATTGCAAGCCAACCAGTGGATATTTCCGATGGCGAACTGCCATGATTTCACGAGGTCCCTCAGGAGGTTCACTCCAGGCGCTAACTTCTAGCTCGTCAGGCAACGTATCGGATTGAATGATGAGACTATGATAGCGAGTGGCCTGAAATGGAGTGTCCAATCCTGCAAACAGACCCTGCCCGTCGTGATATATTTTGTCGATCTTGCCATGCATCAATCGGTCGGCGCGGACAATCTTTGCCCCGAAGGCCTGGGCGATCGATTGGTGTCCCAGGCAAACCCCCAACAAGGGGATCTTACCGGCCAACTGTTTTACGCAATCGACTGAAATCCCCGCTTCGGTTGGTGTGCATGGCCCCGGCGAGATAATCACCCGATCTGGCTTGCGCGCACGAATTTCCTCAACCGTGATTTGGTCGTTCCGGTCGACTCGAATCTGCAGGTTCTTATCCAGTTCACCCAACCGCTGGACCAAGTTGTAAGTGAAAGAATCGTAGTTATCAACAATTTGAATCATAGTTCGCCTAAACCCTTGCAACTAGCGTCTGGTCAAGCCTTATTTTTACGTAGCCGCAGCTATAAGTACTGGTAGGACAAAGGTTTATTTGTGCATCAACCCAAAAAGATGTGTTTGACAAAGCACCAGCCCCCAATATTTCATAGGCCGGGCACCGAACCTTGTATTGGTCGATTGCCCGACAAAGTATATGAAATATCCGGATTAATTGTAGTATCCCGGATAGGCACGCGCGAAGCACGTAACTGATGAAATTCGCTTCACTGCAACCTATGGTGTCCGTGACAGGACCCGTTCGCCGATAACAGAGTGGCAACTTAACCCGAATATTTCATAAACATTCTGCTGCGAGTCCGAATAGCACTGCGTCTGCCGCGTTAGCTGGGTTTACTAGACTACGGGGCAATTTGGGTGTGCTCAACTATAGACAATACGTTCCGCACCCAAATCACCGTTTGCCTTGCAGCCACAGCACTCTTCGACCTCTCGCCGACAAAGTTGATGAAATATCCAGGTTAACCCACAGGAATCATACCCATGACCAGCGAATACCATGTCTCAAACTCTCAAGCGGCTTCCTCCTCCGATCCAGAGCCAGATCAGTCCTTGCTGGACACCGCTGAAGAATTGATCTGGAGCTTATTGGATGGGCAACTGTCAGAATCCAATTGCCAGCGACTGGAACAGTTAATTCTCCAGCACGAATTAGTTCGCCAACGGTATCTGGAATGCATGCAGCTTCACGTGGATCTGCAAACCGTCTACGATCAGGGGGCGGAGGATGGTGTGCTCCCCGCCCTGGATTCGCCCGTTCTCGGTTCACTTGATGGTTCACTGTCCGGCGATTTCCCCAACATAAAAGCCATTCCGCCTTGTGATTGATACATTATCTACCACCCCATCACAGGAGATCCAGCCACGTCCAAGAAACACAATAAAAAAGCGACACCCGCGAAAGACGACAAAAATCAGCGGCCCATCGCTCAGAATCGCAAAGCGCGGCACAACTATCTGGTACTCGATACGATCGAGTGCGGCATTGTGCTGGTAGGAAGCGAAGTGAAAAGTCTGCGCAATGGGCTCTTGTCATTAGAAGAGGCCTACGGCCGCATCCTTAAAGGCGAAGTCTGGCTGGTTGGCTGCGACATTCAAGAGTATGGACATGCAAACCAATTGAATCACCAGCCACGGCGCAATCGCAAGCTACTGATGCATCGGCGGGAAATACAAAAATTTGCCAGCCAGGCATACGAAAACAAATTGACCCTTGTTCCTTTAAAAATGTACTTCAAACGGGGTCGAGCGAAAGTGCTGCTAGGTCTTTGCCGCGGAAAGCGGCAGTACGACAAACGGGAGTCGCTAAAAAAACGCGACATGCAACGCGACATCGATCGGGCAATGAGAAGATAGTTACTAGTGTCTGGTCAAGCCTTACTTTTGGGGTAGCCGCAGCCACAAGTACTGGCAGGGTAAAGGTTTATTTGTGCGTCTACCCAAAAAGATAAGTTTTACAAAGCACTAGTGCTTTGCAGGCGAGGGATAGGCTCTAAGAAATAGTAGTACACAGCGCAAGCAAGTGGGTGCATGAGACCCACTTGCTTGCGCTGCGTGCTAGTATTCTGGTGAATTCTCAACTGCCACTTGCCCTACGACTCTGCTCTAACCAACAAAGCCACGGCTTGCCCTGTCAATTTGTGATTGAGCGCTAACACAATGGGTGAACGGGCCGGTTGAGGTTGTGCGGATACATTCACCGGACATGCCGGATCGGACCGCTCGTAATTGAGTGTCGGCGGTACCAGATTTTGCTCCAAACCGAGCAGGCTGATTGCCAATTCGGTTGCCCCACTCCCTGCACCGGAATTACCCAAGTAACTTTTTGGCGCTGTGACCGGCACATCGCCAAGGACCTTCTGAATCGCTTGGGCCTCAATGGCATCGTCTTCGCGTGTACTCAATCCGTGAGCATTCACGTGTCCCACTTTCTGAGGATGGACCTTTCCGCTAACTAAAGCTGCTTCGATAGCCAACCGCACAGCAAGTCCGGTGGGGCGTTTGCTATCGGCACATGACTCAAAACGTCGGCCGTGACCCAAAATCGTTGCCAAGATACGCTTCTTTCGTGCCAGCGCATGTGCGCGGCTTTCTAAAACAAACAGGCTGGCCCCTTCACTGGCCACCGCTCCATCACGGTCGGCATCAAAGGGGCGAGAAGCTGCCTCTGGAGCATCTTTCCTGGTCGAAAGCCTGGCGCCAGCGTGCCAAGTTTGATCCAATATAGTCACCGTGGAGCTGGTACCTCCTGCCAAAACCAGATCGGCATCTCCCCGGGCGATCACGTCGACCGCTTCGATGATTGCCAGCAGGGCGGAGGTATCGCCCTGTACCATGGTGTTGACCGGGCCGCGCGCATCGAATGCAATGCTGACATGACAGGCCGTCATGTTGGGCAGGTACTTGAGAAACCACAATGGATACATTTGCCCCAAGCCGGTAATACCCCATAGGCTGAAATCGAATTTGCCAGGTCCTGCTGCATCGCTGCGGTCCGTACATTGGCCGAAGGCCCGGGTGACATCTTCCAGATCGCAACTAAACATGTTGGCCGCACAAATTACGCCCAATCTTTCAGGATCGATGGAAAAATCATCCAGTCCTGCATCGGACCAGGCCAAAGATGCCGCCGTGAACCCCAGTTGTGTTTCACGCGACATCACTTTGAGCGATTTACGCGGCCGGACATACTGCTTCGGTTTGAAATCGGGAACCTCGCCACCAAATGGAATGGGCATATTCCCGGCAACTTGCAGAGGAATCGTGTGGATGCCGCTCCGACCGGCTGTTATGGCCGACCAGACATCTGCACGCCCAATACCGACCGGGGAGACAATTCCCATTCCTGTAATGACAACGTCTTGCACGGGGTAATCGCCTGCCGAAGGTAAAGGGCGGCCGATAAAATCACAAACTGATTTTAATGAGAAACGCTCAATCGAATAGCTTCATTCTAGTACATACCCGGCCTATGCATCACCCCTGGTTGCGCTCAACAAAGAAGTCCAAAGGGTCATACACTATTCCAGGGCTAATACAATTATCGGAATTATCAAAATCCGCAGTTCTCCGACGGCTTTGGAAGTATTCTCGGGGGATAAAACACGACCCAGTGTCTACTTTGACCGAAAGACAATAATGGCAAGTGGGACCTAGGTGCCCTGGATAGCAAACCCCAGGGGAATAACATCAATAACTCGACAGCCATAGAAATAGACTCACAGGACCAGGTGCCCCTCTAGGCAGGGGGTTTGTCTGCTTACTGGGAGCTTATAGTGCCCCGTACAGCCTGACGATTGCTTGCTGAAATTACCTTGGAGCGTGATGAACATGGCCCAATCCGCCATTCCCCAACCTAATTTTGATGTCGATTTGAGTGACGGAACCTTTTCGCTATCTCAAGCACGCACGATTGTCGGTGAATTTTTCGCACCCAAAGCATGGATTTATTGGACCGATTTTCTTCTGAGCTGGACGGTGGGGATTGCTTGCTTTGCCATTTTTGAGATGGCGGACAAAGTCGTCGTCCATCAATTCCAGCTATCCCCTGTATGGTGCTGGCCCGTATGGATAGCAACATTTTTGGTTTCTTCGTTCCTGTTCTACCGTTGTGCGTTATTCATCCACGAACTCATGCATCTGCGTTCCAATCGATTCAGAGCGTTTCGATTCGTGTGGAATATACTTTGTGGTATTCCTTTTCTAGTTCCTTCCTTTGTTTACTATACGCACATTGATCATCACCGTCGGAAATTTTACGGTACAACTCTAGACGGCGAATACATCTCGTTGGCAAGCAAGCCAGCATGGCAGATTCTATTGTACCTGTCCCAATGCGTTGTCATCCCACTAGTGACCGTTCTTCGGTTTGGTTTACTGACACCACTCACCTGGGTTTCTCCCCGCGTTCGAACCTGGGTACATCGACATGCCTCGTCGATGATTATGGATCCGACTTACATCCGTCCCCTGCCAACCCAACGTGTACTGCTTATCATGCGTATTCAAGAGATATTCTGCTTGTTATGGATTGTGTTCGTAGCCATTCGATTTTTTTCGCCCATGGGAATCCTGCCAGGTACGCTGACACTCGGCACTCTGTTACACGCATATGCGATGGGAATCTTTATTCTCTTCATCAACGCGATGCGTACGCTGGGAGCCCACCGCTGGATAGGGAACGGTGAAGAAATGACTTTTGTCCAGCAGTTGCTCGATTCGGTGAATTACCCTGATCGTCCATTGACCGGAGGTCTATGGGCACCGGTCGGACTGCGCTATCACGCGTTACATCATATTTTCCCAACCATGCCTTACCATGCTCTGGCCACGGCTCATCGGCGACTAATGCGTGACTTGCCGGTTGACTCGCCTTACCGGAAAACCGAGGCCTCCTCATTGAACAGTGTCTTGCAACTTCTCTGGAATCGGGCACGGGCAACAGGACTCAACAACCAAGCCGCCTCAGCAACCTAGCCCCACCTATATAATCAGCATGACCGGCACTCACTTCCCGAATTGCTTGACATGGGTAATACCCCGTTGGTAGGGTGGATTTTGGGCGGTTGCCACCCGTACTCTTATCTATAGTAGTCAAGCCTTACTTTTTGGGTTGCCGCAGCAAGTCGAACTGGCAAGGCAATGGTTAATTTGTGCGTCAACTCAAAAAGATAAGTTTGTCAAAACATTATAGTGGTCGACAGGGAACAAGGAGACGAGGTCATGTTGCTACGCAAGATTACGATTGGATTCATTCTATTACTCTCCATTTGGGCATTTCCCTGCGCTCAGTCGGCCCACGCGCAGCGATACAAAACCAGCAGACCGGCGATCACTGAGAAAGTCGCTAAATCACTCTACTGGAAGGTTTCTTCGGCTTTGCGTGACCCGGGCGCATTGGCTGCCAATCAGGATGCCATCGACGATTACTTCAAAAAGCATCTCTTCCCAACGATGACCGATATCAGCCCGGACGGACTGGGCCAACTGGCCAAACGACGGGACGACCTCTTCAGGCGGGTTCTTCGCGGTGCCACCTCCAAACCGGCTCAAGACCACATCACCAACCTGACCTTAGACATCATGCGTAAGATCGTACTGGACCGCTACCATCCGGCCGTCAGGTACAATGCCGTTTTGATCTTGGGTGAGCTGGATCAGCAATATGCAACCAAGGACACACCCAAGCCGACGCCTCTACCATCCGGCACAAAAACCCTACTAATACTGCTGGAAAACGAGGAGTTAAAAGGGGTGAAAGTTCCTTCCATGTTGAAAGTGGGAGCCCTGGTCGGCCTGGAACGCCATGCTCGATTTGGCATCGATCCACAATACACAGCGCAAGTTACCACCGCAGCCATCGGACTGATTCAGCAACAGGAAACACCCACCGAGATGGATCCCGCAGTGCATCATTGGCTAAAGTGTCTAGCGGGGCGTGTTTTAGTCCAACAATTTGCAACCGGCCCCAACGCAGACGTCAATGGGGCTCTGATTAGCATGATCGAAGATCAGGAAATGAGCCTGGAAGATCGCTGCTGTGTTTCGGCCCTTTTGAAGAAAATGGATTATTCGGCCGCCCAGGGGCTGGATACGACTTCGGCAGTCACCGCTTTGGGGAATCTGACCCAGGCGGTCACACATGACGAAGCTGATCAAGCCCGCGACTTCAAAGAAGAACTTTTAAGTGGCAATCAGGGCGCATTTCGAGGGGGCACATTTCGAGGGGCGCGAGGAGGCCAGGAATTGGGCCCCCCCTATGAAAAACGGCGTCTGCTGGACCGTCTGCTGGCTCTCAAGGACGGGATCGAGGCCGTGACCGAGGGCGCAAACCCCGAAGGCAAAAGTCGGCTGGAGGCCTTGGTACCTCCCCTGCAGCCAGTGATTGATACGGCTAGCGAAAAAGACACCACCGGAATTAATATCGCGGACCCGGTCATTGAAATGGCCAGCGAAATCGATCGTGTCCTACGAAACTGGAAACAGTCCGATCAGCCGAGCGAAGAAAATTCGGACGACGAATTTTCGTAGGCTCAGCATTTATTCTGCCAAAGCGAACTGGGACAAAGATCGCGCAGAATGCGATTTAAGTGCCTGAGTCAAATGCGCGATATTTCTCCAAGATTCGTTTGGCAGGGGGCGCAAGCGACGATGCGAGGTTGATTCCTGACGTTCGCGAATTGGTGGCCAGGATCGTAGACTGGAACGAGCCCCGTAGGCCAGAACAAACCCAGCGCTATTCCAGCTCCGCGTTTATTCTGCCCATAGCGAACTGCGTCCGAAAGGGATCAGCTAGCACCTATGCTCAGAGATTTACTTGGTGCCGCAACCCGGGCTGCGGCGAAGCAGGCTAGCAGCATCCCCAGGAAAAACAGGTCGCCCGCCAACATCGCCCGATAGAACGGTAGGCCAGCGGCATAGCAAGCTGACAAACCGGCGAGTGTGGGCTCGTAGCTGCTCTTAAATGCCCACACAGCGAAATTCGTGACCAGGTAGAATGCGGTTGCTGGCACCATGCCGCACAGCCCCCACATGGCAATCTGTCGCCAGCCCTGCTTGCGCCGTACTATTCGTCCCAGCAGTAATGGCACAAGCATCATCACATGAACACTGAGCATGACCGGCATGCTATCGTGGGAGGGCAGGGCTAAGTCGCTAATCGACAGCACCGTCACCGGCAGGAGCAGGGCTGCCAGGGCATTGCGAAAGTAGAATCCTCCAATAACCGTAACCGCCGCCAGCGGAGTAAAATTCCAAGTTGGTGCGACCCAACGGCCGACGATGCCAATAGCTGCCAACAATGCAAACAAGACTAAATCGCGGACATTCTGTGAGGTCAGAATCTTCATCTTTATCTCGCACTGGTTTGAAGTCTTTACTTGATTACAGGCCCATTCTACTCCTGGGAACCGAAAATCCACAAGACTCGATCTCCGGAAAGCAGGGGCTGAACTCCAATACTCCGAATTCCCCGTTTCCCGTTAATTTCATAAAACCAGAAATTCCCCTGGTTCGTCTGGTGGGCTACCCCTTCCAAGGACGTTAGGAAAGCCTGGGCCCCGATACCTTTTTGCGTATAGGTGATCGGAGGCCGAAAATGATGAGCCTCATCCATCAAATCGGCAACCGTCATCCCATTGCGCCACGTCAAAGCGGAAAAGTCGCGTTTCGCCCCATTGCCAAAATCAATTGTTAATGCCACGGTCTGGCCAGAAGGCCGAACTGAGGGCAACCACCCACCGTGCGAGGTCGTACTGGCAGCAATTTCTTCCTTATCCAGCCCCCGCTCCTCGCTCCCCTTACTGCCCTGTGGCAACCACGGCTGTCCAAGGAGTAACATTCCCACCAACATCAAACACAACAATATCGGCAGCAACCAATAACCAAATCCTCTGTCTCCCAGCATGCTCATTTCCTGACCAGATCTCAGGGTGCCCCTTATACGCCTTATACGGGCGCGTAAATGCTGGCAAATTTGTCAATCGATACCGGCTTGATCTTACCGGCATTGCCAGCCTGCCCAAAGGCAACCATGCGTGCCACGCAAACCTGCTTCATCGCTTCACGAGCCGGCTTCAGATAGGCTCGCGGGTCAAATGCTTCTGGCGACTCGGCAAACACCTTACGAATAGCGCCGGTGATGGCCATGCGATTGTCGGTATCGACATTGATTTTGCGTACGCCGTGCTTGATGCCCTTTTGAATTTCCTCCACCGGTACGCCATAAGTCTGACGCATGCTGCCACCGTACTGGTTGATGATATCTTGAAGTTCCTGAGGGACACTGCTACTACCATGCATCACCAGATGGCAGTTGGGCAGCTTCTGGTGAATCTCTTCAATCCGGTCCATTGCCAGTACTTCTCCGGTTGGCTTACGAGTGAACTTGTAAGCCCCATGGCTGGTACCAATGGCAACTGCCAATGCATCAACCCCTGTCTCTTCTACAAATCGCTGAGCCTCATCGGGATCGGTCAACAGTTGGTCACGGGTTAGCTTGCCTTCAAAACCATGACCGTCCTCTTTCTCGCCTTCTCCCGTTTCCAATGAGCCAAGACAACCCAACTCCCCTTCCACAGATACCCCCTTGGCATGCGCTTCTCCAACTACCTCTTTGGTGACACGAACGTTGTATTCGAAGTCGGCGGGGCTCTTGCCGTCTTCCATCAGTGAGCCATCCATCATCACGCTGGTAAATCCATTCTCAATCGCGCTGTGACAGGTATCCGGGCCATTGCCATGGTCCAAATGCATACATATCGGAATTTGCGGATAGAGTTCTGCGGCAGCCAACATCAGGTGACGCAGGTAGTTGTCTTGTGAATAAGCTCGAGCCCCCCGACTAGCCTGGATAATCACTGGCGAATCTGTCTCTTGGGCAGCTTCCATGATTGACTGAATCTGCTCCATATTGTTCACATTTAAAGCGGCAAGGCCGTAGTCATTTTCAGCTGCATGATCCAGCAGCAGAAGTAATGGTACTAGTGACATGGAAATGCTCCTTCGGTAGGTAGAGTAGGTGGGCCGGAGATATCTCCGGGATGAATTGTTTGATATTTGCGGTAGGACCCGTATTGGAAAGTCGGGTCCGATGGGCTAATTTTAGCACCATTTAGGCTTGTCGCGCAGGGGGGTAGGGAGTTTAGGACCCAGAGTCGAGGTGAACATTTTCAGGAAACACGGAATCCGCTTCA
>JBDOMT010000192.1:0-19191 GCA_039831705.1 Pirellulales bacterium
TTCCCAGGAAGTGTCCAAACCTAACAACTGACGATAATGCTCAGTGAGTTTGCTCATGATGAGCATTTTCGAAAAACAAACCCTCCCTGAACACCTCCCTAGCCACTAAAATCACTGAAGAACCTATTTCCCTATACAAAATTGTGAAAAAACCCGGTCGAGGATGTCATCGGTATAAACAGCTCCCACTACTTCACCCAATGCATCTAGCGCGATGCGTAATTCCGTGGAAATTAATTCCATTCCACCATTTTCAAAAGCCAGATGGTGTGCATGGCCAAGCGATTGTTCCGTTGTGCGCAAACTGCTGGCACATCGAATCGCAGTTGTCGCTACCGCCTGAGGGCCCGAATCAACGGTCCCCAGAACCAGATCCTCAATCGCGTCAAACACTGCCGGCAGACCTTCCTCCGTAAGGCCACTACAGAGTAGCGCACCTGCCGGGATGCAATCGCTCAGATGTTTACGGCTGAATGATTCCCCGACCAGATCACAGTGAGTAATCAGGATCAAATCGAAGGTATCATATTCGACTGTTTCCCATACCGAGGGATCCTGCATCACCCATGGAGCGGCAATGCAAAACAGAAGAACATCGGCCCGTCGCTGCTGCTCTTGAGCAATCGCTTGAGCTGCAAAAGCAACTGCACTTTGTGTAGTCTGAGACATGTCTCCAGCAGTGTCGATCAACTCACACGAAAAATTGGCCCGCTGTAGCCTGGCGGTTACGTAGTCGCGTGTTGTACCAGAGCGTTCCGAGACGAGCGATTGCGGTTGAATACCATGCACAGAACGGTTATGACGCAGCAATGCATTGAACAGGCTGCTTTTACCCGCATTGGCTTTGCCTTGTAAAACGACACGTGGCAAGCCGGTCTGATCTCCCCGAGAAACCATTTTCTCTTGCACGGCCCCGACGATATCTTGGGCACTCGATAGTTGGCTTAAAATTTGATCGCAAGTGATAAACTCGATATCCTCTTCAACAAAATCGAGACCCGCTTCGATTTGGGCGAGAAGCTGTAACAACTTTTCTCGCAACATCAGCAAGGGCCGCGACAATCCACCTGCCATTTGATCCAAAGCGACATCAAACTGCTGGCTGCTACCCGCATCAATCACTCCCAGTACGGCTTCAGCACGCGTCAAATCGATGCGCCCAGCCAAGAAAGCTCGCAGGGTGAATTCCCCCGGTTCAGCCACGCGGGCCCCATGGGCACACAGTTCATCCAATACCATTTCCAACAGCGGAGCAGAGCCTGGCAGATGAAGCTCTGCAGTCGGTTGCCGCGTATAACTACGGCTGCTCGGCCACAGAAAAAGGTCACAGGGAATGGCCAAAGGGCTCTCTCTCCAGGGGCAGTCCACTACCAGTTTTCCAGAAATGACTTGTGGCCGGACAGCTGTCGTGACACGATCCGGGGGTTCACTCTGGAAGCAGTGAGCCAAACATTGCACCATCTGTGGCCCGCTCAACCGTACCATCCCCCGAGTTGCCCCTCCCAAAGCGGTGCCAATCGCTGCAATGGTGTCGTCGGTTTGGTACATGGAAACCAGCCCGTTACCGCTTCCGCTTGGACCGGCGTTTGCCTGAGGCTTTACCATTCTTCGAAGTCGCTGCGCTGGATATTTTCTTTCTGCCAGACATCTTAGTATCAGAGTCAGGCAAGTTACCAGCCAGTGTGTTGGACGGTTTGGTGGCGTTGATCAGTTTGCGTTCTGCGATGCCCCAACCACTGGAAACGATAAAGTAAAGGCATAATCCCGCAGCAACTTTGAAAAACATAAAGCCCATGAAAACCATCATGTATTTCATGATCTTTTGCTGCATGACCGCCTGCTCAGTGGCAGCTTCGGGCATGAACATCATTTGTTGTAATAGAAACAGGCTGATCGTCACCAAAGGCAATACGTTCAAGTAGGGCCCCAGCCCCATGATCCCGACTCCACTGGTAATAAACTCGGGCATAAATGAAGACCAATCGAAAAACATGTCGGGTGCGGACAGATTAGAGCACCAGCGAATGCCCTCGCTCAGCAAGGGTGCCTGACGCAGCTCCACATCGACCATCAACGAGCGATACAAACCGACAAAGATGGGTAACTGAATGAGCATCGGTAGGCAGCCGGCCATCGGGTTGATTTTATATTTTCGATATAAATCTTGGGTGGCTGCAGATTGCTTCTGCATGTCGCCTTTGTACTTTTCCTTGATGCGATCCATCTCAGGCTTGAGCTCCTGCATTTTCGCCATGCTCGCTGCCTGCTTGCGACTGATGGGAAACATACAACCCCGCACCAGTACGGTGAGCATGATAATCGCCAATCCATAGTTGCCCACAATTCCATAGAAGAAGTGCAAAATCGCCAACATGGCCTTCGCCACCCCGGTGAACCAGCCGTAATACTGCAAGTTATTCAAGCCATACTTGGGATTGTCCGAGGCCTGATACTTGGCCAGCAAATCGGTTCGTTTGGGGCCAGAAAAAATGAGGTAGCTGTGACGCAGGGGCGTTCCTGGCTCAATCAGATTGGAATTGCTGGTCAAACGGCAACTGACATTGGCATAACGGCGCTCATGCGCCTTGCCCTTGGTCGGTTTAGGGCCTACTAAGAGAGTCTCGGTTTTAGATATCCAGCGGTCACTCAAGGCATCTTTTTCAGGAAGCATCATAACGGCAAAATATTGGGCGTCGACACCAACGTACGCCAGCGGGTTGCCCTCCATAGGAGGCTCTGTATTGTCAATTACTTGAGCCGGGCTGAACTGAACCGTGTCACCTCCCTCACTGCGCGCCAAAACGTCACGAATTCCCGCCGCACCCCACGATCGGCCAATTTTGTTGGCATACCACCAACCTTCCATCGGCAATCCATTCGGCCCCTGGAGTCGATAGGCGAATTTACGGGCCTGGGTGGCAAAATTATGAATTTCGATCTCCAAATGCAGGCTGTAAGCCGGGTAGTCTTGATTGGACTCCTCTCCATCTGGGACGGTAGCTAATTGGTATCGTTTGATGATTTCGCATTTTTGCTTGAGAAGCCGCATGCGGAAAGACACCGAAGTCTCGTCCTGCTTGAGGATTTCCCAATTGGCTCTGTGCAGGGTAACTCCATCTAACTCTTCCTGACCACGCTGTTCATCTTCTGAACTTAGCACTTCCTGCCCCAACTGCTGGAGTGTCAGCAAGAAAGAAGGATGATCGGAGTACCCATCAGGCAACTTATCAGCCCACAAGAGCACATTCTCCGCCTCGGGACGCACCACTTCCAAAGGACGCCGCATCAACAGGGCCGTGCATTCGAATGGCTCTGCATCTTCCCGTTCGACTTGCAGTTGTAGCGATTGCCCCGGCTTGGTACCGATCAACGCGCGTTGCAGATCGTCTGGAGTCTGAATGGGAATGGTCTGCTCCACTCCGGCTGCCAGGATACGATCGCCTGGCAGCAGGCCGGCTGCTGCCGCTGGAGTGCCCTGACCCACCGCACGCACCCGAACACCTTCTGCCGTATCGTTCGCAATTTCCAAATGTCCCAGATAGCCAGTCCGATCTTGCAAATCACGATATCGAGTATTCGCCAGCTCGATCCGTCGTACCGCTGCTCCTTGGCTTGTCAACGTCACCAGTTGCCGGTAGGGAGAATCGGGATCGATAGAACCCAGGGTGACATAGTTCAAGGGTACTTCCGCTTTCAAGGCCCCATCACTAGAAGAACTCTCGTCACTAGAAGAACCTGTCGGCTTGAGATCTCCCTTGAGGTCAGGATCCACTTGTTGGCTGGAACTCCGAGCGGCCGGATCCTCGCTTTGATCAGTATCTGCCACCTGAGATTCCGGCGCAGATTCTGTTTTGCCGTCGTCACTTGGTCGAGAATCGTTACTTGGTTGAGAATCGTTGGACTGATTCAGTCCGTTCAATTCCTCTTGATCCAACCTATCTTGTGATTCGGCCAACTCCTGTCGATCGGCCTCTGGCTCAGGACGTGGCTGTCTGGAAGCCAACCACAGGCTATTGAGCAATAGTACCGCAAAAGAGAGCGCTAGAAAAGTAACAAATCTTCGGTCCACGTGGGAATTCTTTCAAGTAGATCCTTCAGTCGCCAACCAAAACAAGTTTCGGTATCTGCTCCCGAGGATAACAGTACATCAGATAGCTGAGGAAGTGTTAGAACAATCTGAATTCTGAATTCCGCAATCCGAATTCCGAATTTACTTACCGCCCTTCCTGGATACGGTCGCCGAGAAAGTTGTCGAGGTCGGGTGTTTGATAGATTTTCTCGGCCGTGATACTGCAGTCATATTCGACACGATGAAAAGTGATCGTGTCGTCTTCCTGGACAATATAACAACTGCGTGGATCCCCATCGCGCGGCTGCCCAACCGAACCGACATTGATCATGAATTTTTCGTCCCGCAGCTGAAATTGGCAATCCGTCTGATCGGGTGTTACAAATTCCAAGCTTTCGAGAAAAACACCCGGCACGTGAGTATGTCCCTGAAAACTCCCTTTGCCGATCAAGCCGAAGAGTTTCTCCATCTTTTTCTGATTGTAAATATCTTCGGGGAATACGTATTCATTGACCGGATTGCGTGGTGATCCGTGAACATACAACCAAGGATCATCACGACTTATTCTAGGTAAGGTGCCCAGAAAATCCCAGCGGCGGTCGATTTGTTCGCGCGGTCCACTTGAGTTCTCCAACTGATCGCGGGTCCAAAAAATGGCTCGTTCCGCGCCACTGTTGAATCCTTCTGGATCGAACATGGCTCCCTGGTCGTGATTGCCAAGTAGGACGACTTTGCAATTGTCCATCACATGATCCAGGCATTCACAAGGATTGGGCCCATAGCCCACGATATCCCCCAGGCAATAGATTTCGTCAACATGTTGATCGGCAACATGCGCAAGCACCGACTGCAGTGCCTCGAGATTACCATGGATATCACTAATGATCGCGCGTTTCACGGCCAGAACAATTCTTCGGGGCTAAAGCTTCGTAAATGCCAAAACGATAGTCTAGGTTGCCCTGCTATGAGGGTCAAGCGGGCACCAGGAAAGGAGTGGCTGGAGGCAGCACGGGTCAACCCCGAAAGGATGGTCCTGCAATATTTCGGGATTACACTACAATTATCGAAATCGGGATCGAATACTGGACCTAGCCCGGATATTTCATCCGTTTCGTCGCGAGGTGTTTTAAGTCCTTTCGTGGCGAGGCATATGAGGTTCACGACCGCAGGCGTGTTTTTTACACGTTGAGGATCGTGGACCGAAATATAACGCAGCCACGGAAGGACTTGGGACGCCGCAGCAGAAACGGGTGAAATATGCGGGCTAGCTTGTTTCGATTTCGATGTACTCTAAGCAACGTTGGAATTGTCGAATTCTGACAGTCTTGCTGCATATCCGAACGTTTTCTCGTGAAATTACCAACCATATCAAGTGGTGCCATGCGTGTACTTGCTTTAGAAACTAGTGGCCGTGAAGGCTCCATCGCCCTGCTTAAGGGTTTGGCAAAAGGCACGCACCAATTGGTGGACCAGGTTGAATTAGCAGATGGACAACGTACGGCGGAGTCCCTGCTGCCGGCAATTGGAACCTTATTGGATCAGGCCCAATGGCCACCTCGCAGCATCCAGTTGGTAAGCGTTGCCACCGGTCCAGGCTCATTCACAGGCTTGCGGATAGGGGTCACAACAGCCAAAACGTTCGCATTTGCTACAGGCGCAAAACTGGTTGGAATACATACGTTGGCAACCCTGGCACGAGCAGCCCAATCATCGCCAGACCAATCACAGCCAGACCACTCTCTTTCCAACCCGCAGAGCGACTCCGGTCGACTCTGGGCCATTCTTAATGCTCAGCGGCAAGAGCTATTTGTCGCCCAATTTGAGCAGGGATGCACCGACTTGCAAAACCCACTCACACAAATAGTAAGCATCAGCACCTGGCTGTCGCAACTTCAACCAGGCGATACTGTGGTGGGTCCGCCCATGGAAAAACTATCCTCCCAACTTCCTCAGGGCGTAAAAGTCTTAGCGAAAAACTTGTGGCGTCCCAACGCAATAGCAGTCGGCCAATTGGGAATCGAACTGGCGTTAAACTCCCATCAAGTCCAACCCATGCAACTGGTCCCCCAATATTATCGCCAGAGCGCAGCGGAGGAAAATAGGGCCTCGCATTGAAGGGGTCAGGTACAAGTTTTCGGATTGCACTTCAACCAGCCCAAAAAATCGTTTGGCCGAAAATCGTACCAGACCCCGCCCACCCGAGACTTACACCTTCTGGACTCCCAACTCGCCTAGCGACTCATTAGCTGCTTCAATCGTAGTACAGATGTCCGCTTCTGTATGCGCGGCGGAAATAAACAGTGCTTCGTACTGGCTACATGGCAAGTAAATACCACGATCCATCATTCCCCAAAAATACCTTCCATAGTGGTCGGTATCACAGCGGCTGGCTCCATCCCAATCATGAACTTCATGGGCGTTAAAAAACAGGGTCATCATGCTGCCTACTCGGGCAATGGTGTGCGCTACGCCCGCAGCTTCCGCCGCCAGATGCAAACCCTGCTCCAATTGAACAGCCAACTTTTCAAGCCGCTGGTAGGGTGGATTTTGTTGCAATTCGGAAAGCATCGCACTGCCGGCTGCTGTGGCTAACGGATTCCCACTGAGTGTACCAGCCTGAAAAACGTCGCCCGCAGGCAGGACACGATCCATGACTTCCGCTTTGCCGCCATACACGCCTACAGGCAAGCCTCCTCCTACAATTTTTCCCAACGTTGTCAGATCGGGTGTGATACCCAACAATTCCTGAGCTCCGCCATAAGCCACCCGGAAACCTGTCATGACTTCATCACAAATTAACAACGCACCATGCTGCTGAGTCTGTTGCTCAAGAGCACGACAAAATGTATCCGTGGGTCGAACGACACCCATATTTCCCACAATGGGCTCAAAAATTACCCCGGCAATTCGATTGCCAACCGTATGAAAAGCCTCTTCCAGCCCGGCTACATCATTGTAGGCCAACACCATCGTATCACGAGTCGTCCCTGCAGTGACTCCCGGCGAACTGGGAACTCCCAACGTGGCAGCCGCACTACCTGCCGATACCAGCAGGCTGTCAACATGACCATGATAGTTCCCCGCAAATTTAATGATCACATCCCGGCCAGTAAATCCGCGTGCCAGGCGAATCGCGCTCATGGTGGCTTCGGTACCGGAGTTGACCAACCTTATCTTGTCGATCGAGGCAATCGCATCAATTATCTGCTCTGCCAACTGATTCTCTGCCTTAGTTGGGGCACCATAGCTGGTACCTCGCGTGAGTGCTTGCTGGATCGATTGCACGACACGTGGATGCCCATGCCCTAATATCAGTGGTCCCCATGAGCCAATGTAATCCAGGTATTGGTTGCCATCGATATCGATCAGGTGGGCCCCCTCACCACGCTCGATAAACAATGGCGTTCCACCCACCGCTCCAAAGGCACGAGCGGGACTATTCACTCCGCCAGGCATCAATTTTTCAGCGTTGCAAAAAGCTGCAAGGCTTTGGGATCGGTTGGTGCCAGGTGCCTGTTGGAGTATTGGCTTACTGTCGGTCATGGAATTCCTTTTTTATCGAGATATTGTCGCGCTTGATCGACAATCTCCGAAGCCCAAGCTTGCCCTGAATACAAGTTCACGATCGCCTGGAACATTGGTATTGCCAATCGGGGATGGGACGAATGCAGATCGACCGCGGTCCTTAGGCGTTCGTTTAACGAATCCAACAATTGGACCTGTTGCTCATGGTCACTTTCCGACAACTTGGCAAGCTGTCTGCTGGCAATGACCAACCAGTGTCGATCCTCCTCACTAATGGAAAGAAGACCTTCCTCAACGTTGGTGTTTACTGATTCATTTGACTCAACGATCCCCTCGGATAGGAACAACTCTCCTGAGCCAACCAAATTCTGTGGGTCGTACAAAGCCAGTAGTGACGATAGCATTTCCATTCCACGCTGTGGATCGGTCATGGCCATGGAAACCGCTATCGCGTAAAGCTGCCCAACTGGGCTCACATGACTGGCACCACCAAATTTTACTTTTCGCTTCAGCATTCGCTCCATCTTCTGCATTTTAAGTTCTTCTCGATACTTATCCAGCTCCGCGTTTCGATAATCTCGAGCAAACCGTTCATTGAATTCTTGCAAGGGCTTATCAACAATGCGCAAATTATTGGTCCCCTTTTCCTCAATGACCTCCATAATCTGGGCATACAAAGAGTCAGATGTCGCAGGACGCATAAGCCACCAGCCACCCCCAAGGAGCAGACCCAACGCCGCCAGGATCGCTAGCAACTGCATGAGTAATGGCAAAAGATTGCCAGGCTGCTGATTTTTCCGACGGGCTTCTTCTTGGTCGATCGTAGTAAACCGGTGACCGCCTGCCGAAGACTCCTGAGACCTGGACGAAATCAGGCTGCCTTCTCCAGCTTGGGCCTCTTCCCTCTCAAAAATACTTGGATCAGCTACGGTAGCCGCATCGAATAATCGGCTCGACACCTTGTCTTCGGTGTCCAGCATCAGAGGATTTTCTTCGCGGTCGAGTGTAGCTTCGTGAAGCTTGTCCTCAGAGGCCCGATCCTCTTGAATACGATTGGGAGCCCCGGTCACTTCCGTCTTACTCGGGGGTTCCCTGTTGTGGGAATCGCCTGTTTGTTCCGTGACCGAGCGTGAAAGGGCCTTGGTCATCGCTTCCATATGCCGAGCCAATACCATCACATTGGGAAAACGATGCTCAGGCTCTTTCGCCAATAATTGCAAGATAAGACGCTCAACTTGTTCGGGCGTATCTGGCGCATACTGACGCACTGGAACCGGCTTGGCAAATCTTTGGAGCTGGAGCATTTCGGGCAAGGTCTTGGCACGAAATGGAGGTTGCCCCGTGAGTAAGGCATACAAAACACCTCCTAAACTGTACTGATCGCATTGATCGGTCACCACTCGACCATCCGCCTGCTCAGGCGACATATAATCCGCAGTGCCAAGTACACCACCAGCCGTCGTAAGTTGGGTGCCACCGAATAGACGGGCAATCCCAAAGTCAGCGATTTTTACTCGATCCGCATGATCGAGCAACAAATTGGCCGGTTTGATATCGCGATGCACAACACCATGATCGTGTGCATGCTTTAATGCGCGACAAACTTGAATTCCAAGATCAAGCGTCTCTTGCCAATCAAATCGTCGACCCGCCGCAATTTCCTCTTCCAGACTAGTGCCATCGACCACCTCCATCGAGTAGAACAAAACCCCATCCTGCTCTCCGTAACCATAAAGACGCACGATGCCAGCATGTTGTAATTGCTTGAGTGAGTCGATTTCCGATTCAAATCGTTCTCGAAATCCTTCTGCCATGGCCAAATGAGGGCTCAGCGTTTTGACCGCTACGCGTGCCCCCGAAGAGTTATCCCATGCCTCATAAACCGAGCCCATCCCACCTCGGCCTAGCTTCTTGCCAATCCGATAAGGCCCAAGCTGCTCTATGTGCATGGTATTGTCAGGGGTCAGGGGTCAGAGGGCCGGTGGCGGTGCGTTTAAGTGGTTCTTCACTGAATTTAGTGGCTAGCATGAGGGATTGTATCCATTACGGAGAACCTTTTTCATCATACCAGCAATGGTAGCGGGTGAGAATGAAGCAGTGAGCGTCTTCCTGTAGAGCAGGTGGTTTGGGGGTATCCCCCCAACCCCCCCAGGTATTCCACGAAGCATCATCGATCATGAAACTCAAATCCTGTCAGTACTCCGGGGTTGAGTCACTTTTACCAATTCCGTATAAGTCGACGTTTGCGAATAGATATCTTGACTGCTGTCACCGTAGGTACGTCGTGCCTTGGGAGAAACTGCAATGACTCCAACCTCGTTGTCACCAATTCACCAACCTATTCAGACCCTCTGGATTTGTAGTATCTGGATAGGCACCTGGTCGCTCCCCATCGCAACTGCCCAATCGGAGCTCACTTTTCCCTATGTTGCCTATGTGAATGCCTCGAGTGCAAATATTCATAGCGGTCCAGGCAAGCGTCACTATCCAACTGCCACTCTGCCTGTAGGATTTGCCGTTCATGTATATCGGCACGATACACCACAACAAAGACTTGATCGAGAGTCACCACGCACCGAAAACACGTGGTGCGCCATCCGACCTCCCGATGGGAGCATCAGTTGGATTGACAGTCAGCAAGTTCGCAAACGGCCCGATGGCACAGCAGAAATACTTGGGAATCAGACCTTGGTTCGTGTCGGGAGTCAGCTCTCAGCCAAACAAGATGCGGTACAAGTCGCCCTGTCACATGGCGAACTGGTCAAGCTAACGACCAGCGGCGTTGCATCCAGTGAGCGTTGGTTGGCAATCGAACCACCGGCTGGTGAGTTTCGATGGATCCTTGCAAGTCAGCTATCCCGGCAACCTCTCCAGGGGACTCAAAGTAAGCAAAGAAACGTGTCGCAAGGACAATCTCTGTGGAAATCACAGCATGAGGCGCGCGCGGCCAGGCAAGCCAGACAAGAGACACACTCATCGGCAATCAGCGACCGACCGTCAGTGGCTCCCTCTTCAAGTCAGCCACGTACGCACATGGCCCACGACCCCAGGACAGCCAAGGACGATTCGATCCATATCATTACCGGCTCTCCTGCCGATCACCTGTCGGTCCAATCCCAGCAACCTCTATCCTCGTCGGACACCACCTCTCCCCCAGTCTCGCCTTCGGCGAATTTCATGGACTCTGCCACGAGAGAGATGCAAAGTTCTTCTCCACCTCGAGTCCATTTTGGCGGCCTGACCACCCAGCCAACCAACCTATCAGGTCCATTCTCTGGCCAGAAAGCAACAAGTCAGAACCCCGGTGATCCGCTGATGACCAACGCATCCGAAATCACCCCTTCGGCGCAGAATCACTTGGACCGACTGAGTGAACTGCAAGTGCGTCTATCACTGATGGTTGTCCAAGATCCCAAACAGTGGCAATTCGAACAGCTACGCCAAGAGGCCAACACCCTGGTCGCGCAATCTGATTCATCCATATTTCGTGACAAGACCCGTGATTTTTTGGATCAGATTACCTTATTCGAGCGCGTACGTTCACGTCGAATCGAACCTGCCGTCTTGCCAACAAGAGTCAATCCATCAACAACGTTATTGGCCGGCCTGGACCAATCTCTCGAGCAAGAGGCCTCCAATCGATCCACCCACAACTTGTCTGCTCTGCAGCCACAACGTCAACAGAACATGCGACAAAGGGCTAAATCTGATTTGGATGCCCGACGAATCGGTAACGACTCCACGGAGGATCAAATCGCAGCACGCAATGAAACCTCAGATACTGTGCGCTACGATGCTGTTGGACTACTCAAACCGGTAGTTTCTCGCCGTGACCACTCTCCCCGCTATGCATTAGTAGACGATAATGGAAAGGTGGTCTCTTTTGTTACTCCGGCTACCGATGTCAATCTACAGCCTTACATTGGCCGCCGCATCGGCGTGAACGGCACCCGCGGTTTCATGCCCGAGTACCGACGAGCTCACGTTATGGCCAGCCGGATCACACCAATCATAAGGTAGTTGTGAGGCGCGAGTTATAACTAACAAGTCGCGCCTCGTAACTAGCGCCTAGCGCCTACTTATTATTTGCGTGGCTAATTCCACGACTCTGGGGTCTGTGTCTTTCAGCAATCGCTGCCGTGCTAGGGACTCGATTTGGGGATCCCCGGTGGTGGCCATCATGGCGAGCGCCTGCAGGCGGATATCCGCATCTTTATCTTCAAGCAGCCAACGCAACCAACGTCTGGCGTGTCTGGCAGGCAGTAGAGAAAGTTGTTGTAGAATTTCGAGTCGCTCCGTAGATTGAGTAGATTCCAGCTTAGTTGCCAAGGCCAACTCAATATCCCAAAGACCACGATTACGAGCTACGTTGCGTATTAACGCAGCTTCGAAATCGTGTGTGTCTCCCAGTAACACCATGAACTCTCGTAACGGCATGGCTTGAAGTTGCTGCCGACGCACAGCCATCTCAGTTGGAGTAGGGACATCGAAGACTTGTTCTAGTGATCTGTGTGATAGGGAATTCACACGTGCAGAAGCCTCCGGAGCAAGAGGGCCATTCGTTGTGGCTTTCGTTGTGGCTTTCGACTGGAATGGCATGGCAGGAGCAACTTCCGGATTACGTTGTCTGAGTGGATTGCCCGTCTTTTCGGACAGATTCGCCAGTTCAGACGGCACCGTCAGTTGTCGAACAGGGTTATCAGGCTGGGAAAATTCACCTTGTTCCTGCGGTCTGGAAATCTGGCCACGTTCACGTGGGATATCCACTGCGGATAGAACCGACGCCCTCGATTGCGGCTCACGATTTCGTTGAATTGGAATCTCTGTGGGGCCGAGACTTGAAGCTTGGGCAGACCAAGAGGGATGCCGCTGCACCTGAGACCCAAGCTGCTCAAGATTTGCCATCAAGGTTGTCGCCAGTGAATTCCACTGCAGCGATGGCCGAATACGTATCAGCAGACGCTGAACCTTTGCGACTGTTTGCTCGAATCCGCTCGCATCGTGAACTACCAGAGCCTTGCGTGGCACCGCAGTTATCACGGCTTGACAGTCCGTCATTACTTGCAAGCTCTGCACAGGGGATACTCGATCCGTATGCAGTAAAATTCGCATACATACCCGTTCCGCCCAATGCTGGCCGGTAACATCCATCGATTCTACGTATTGCGCCAAGGCCCCTGCTAGTCGGCTCATTCGGGAACTCAAAAATGTGGAGTAACGTTCAGCTACTTTCTCTTTCGATGGAGTGCCAGGTTGATTCATTCTTGACTGAGACAACCAAATGGTCAGTTGCTGGTCCACCTCATTTCGAGCAATAACCGCCGGGACAGAGCGGGTCGAAGCGCTAATGGCTACCAGGCTCTCGATTGCGGGCAACCCCAGACGAGCCAGTTGCCGAATCGGATTTTCCACCTGATGGTCAGGGGTTTGACCCACTCGCAACGCTAGTTGATGAATAAACCGGACACGAATGTATTGGTTCAGAATGGGCAACGCACTGAAAGTTAAAACTAACAGACCAGCCACCACCAACAGATCTCGGCGAAATCGCAGACCGGCTATCCGCTTACTCCCAAGTTTTTTCATGCTAGCACCAATATTTCATAACCCGGATATTTCATCTACTTCGTCGCGAGAGTCCGAAGTGTACTGTGGCTACAAGGCAAACGGTGATTTGGGTGCGGAACGTATAGCCTATACATGGGTACACCCAAATGATCGTTTAACGCAGTAGACATAGTGCTATTCGGACTCGTAGCAGAATGTTTATGAAATATTCGGGCAAAATAAAACCGCGTGCAGATTGTCTCCATTTAGGAGATACGACGCAAGATCGAGAAGGGAGTGATCGATCGATGGCGAATTTCCTACGGTCCCTACACCTTGAGTGCCGAAACATTCCTCAGGACCCTTACGGTTTGCCATAAACCGTCGTGTGGGTACATACTTATGGGGGGGGAATGCATGCATCGAAGTAAGCGGTACAGATTGAGTTGGTTATTCATTTTGCAAAGCTTGGTGAAAATTCATCTGGCTGTCGCAGCGTTTATTGGGACCACCTTGCTGCTGTCAGACGGAGTTCACGGCTATGAGTCTCACCGGTCCACGACTTCAAAATCAGCACGTCAAGAAGCGTTGCGCGCCATACCATTAGAAAATCTTCCCAAGCAGTATCGCCAACAAGTACAGACAGTGCTGAAACAGGCCACACTCTATCGAAGACTACCGACCTGCGTGGTCGACTGCCACCCTGACATGTTTACCTACATGGCTCGAAATCCCGAAGTCATGGTTGCTATCTGGCGTGAATTAGGAGTCAGCCAGGTCCAACTGCAACGAATAGGTCCGAATACATTCCATTTAAAAGATCGTGCTGGCACGACCGGTAAACTTGTACTCTTGGAGGAGCAGTGTGAAGCCGGTGCACAAAACCGCGTGATCATGCTGGCGGAAGGCTCCTACGAAAGCCCCCCCTTGTCACACCCCGTAAAAGCTCAATGTGTATTTCTGCTTCGCTCGGGCTCCATCAAAGAAACCAATGGCCGTCGTTTCGTGGCCGCCAGGCTCGATTCGTTCATCCGCATTGAAGGAGCAAGTTTACAGTGGTTCGCCAAAGTCCTTCATCCGTGGGTGGGGACGACAGCGGATCGTAATTTCAGTGATACTCTCACCTTCGTCGGCAATCTGTCGAAAACTGCCGAAGTGCGCCCGCAAGCCATTGGTAAACTGGCCGGCAAACTTTCTGAAGTTTCACGTACGCGCCAAAAACAGTTAGTAAAACTTGCCTACCAATGCGAAGACGATTTACATCGGTGGAAAATTGTCCACAAAAGCCAAGATAAATTGCACCGTGCCCGCCTGGCCCGTTTCGCAGAAACGGGAGGAAACGTAAACGCCGATGAGGCTGGAGTGCTTAAGCGATGAGGAATTTGCGTCGGTCTACGGAGAGCAAAGGAGGGACTGGTTAAACTCTGCGTACCTCAGCGTTCTCTGCGCCTCTGCATTGATTAGATGGCATCGAATTGAAATTCCGGCAAATAATGCCACTAATGTCTATCCTTCAGCAAGTCTATTCGTCCTATCTCTATCTTGTAAAAATCAACTGAGTTGCTAGCTTGAAAGGGCTCGACTCGCGCCCACGGCTAAATGCTTTCGCCACTTCATAGCTGTTCCACCCATAGGTACTCCATGCAGCGTTCTGCGGACATGCTTCTGGAAGATGCCTTAGCTATCTGGCAAGCGGGTGTGGATGCGGTTCTGCCCGATCGACTTATTCGGGAATATGTTCATGTGGACCCGTTGAGCGCAACGGGTGGATCTGCGTTGTGGATCGATGATCTGGAGATTCCCTTGGCAGGCGTCGACCGCATTGCCGTAGTTGGTGCGGGTAAAGCAGGCGCGGGCATGGTGGTTGCCCTGGAGCAGGTTCTGGGTGAGACCCTTTTGCATGAAAAAGGAGTCCACGGTTGGGTCAACGTCCCTGCGGATTGCCTCAGAGAAACTTCATCGATCAGACTCCATGCGGCCAGACCGGCAGGAGTGAATGAACCAACCGTTGCAGGAGTCATGGGAACGCAGCAGATGCTCAAGCTGGTAAGAGACCTGGGCCCTGACGATCTTTGTATCGTCCTGCTTTCTGGGGGAGGTTCCGCCCTCATGCCCGCGCCAGTCGATGGCATATCACTCCAGGATAAAGTGACCATCACTCGACAACTTGCTGCTGCTGGTGCCACCATCGAACAACTCAATGCGGTCCGCCGAGAATTAAGTCAGGTCAAAGGAGGCGGTTTGGCCGCTGCTTGTCAGGCGGGCCAAATGGTCACACTGGTGTTGTCCGATGTACCAGGTGACCATCTGGAAACAATCGCTTCCGGCCCCACCGTAGACTGCGAACCCAATCCGCAACACGCAGTAGAAGTGTTAGAAAAGCTAAAGCTGACAAACTCTTCCGCCACTCAGACAATCCTCCAAGTACTGCGGCAACAGATTCAAAACCCATCGCAGCGAACCGCAATGGCGGCCACGGCATCCCATAGGATTCTTGGCAACAACGCCACCGCAGTCGATGCGGCTGGTATCGAAGCGGAGCGGCGCGGCTACCGCCATGCAATGACTTGTGCATCAGAAACTGAGGGCCCGGCGGAAGAGGTGGCCACCAAACTGGTCCATATGGCCCGGATCATGCGTCAGCAAACGGCGTGCACGGCAGAACCTAATTGCCTCATTTCTGGAGGTGAGCCAACGGTACACCTGGTGGACCAGCAGCAACGCGGCATCGGCGGAAGAAACCAGCAACTGGTACTCGCCGGTCTGACCCAACTGGACGATTGGAGGGATTTGGTCCTCCTTTCAGGCGGCACCGACGGCGAAGATGGTCCCACAAACGCAGCTGGCGCGTGGGTGAACCAGACTTTGGCCGAACGCGCCCAGGCCAGCAACATGGACCCTCAAGATTATCTCCGTCGCAACGACGCCTATTCATTCTTCCAGCCGCTCGAGGGTCTTCTCAAAACGGGCCCAACGCACACCAACGTCTGCGATTTGCGAGTGATCACTGTATCGGTACCCTCATGACTATCTGAAAAGTTCGGATTGCCGCGATAAAAAAGTAACGTCACTGCAGGCAAACGAATCTTTTCAGCACTCTGGGTACCGCAGATCGCAGCCCTATCTAAGGCGTTCCTAATTATCTGAAAAGTTCGGATTGCCGCGATAAAAAAGTAACGCCTTGGCCCAGAAACTGGACCAAGGCGAGTTAAAAATTTTCCATCTACGGCTACAGCCTAAAAGTCGCTGCTGTTGACCGTTTCTCCACCAGCCCGAGTTACCAAATGCAGGTAGACATTATTTTCGATGTCTTCATTGATCGACGTACCATGTCCGTCGCCGAAGCCGTGCTGGACAACTCCTGGATGAGCACTACTGGGTCCATACCAGCGTTTTTGCTTATTACCGGAGTTGACACCGTGAGTATATACCGAATCATAGAAATGAGCTTCTCCCGACGAATTTTGAACCGGGCCAGGACTCGGATCGGTAGCATTGTCGCCACCGGCCCTTTTAACACCAGAACCGATATTCAACGCGGTTTGACCCTCTTCGCTGTCCCACCCCAATACCGCTGGAGTTCCTGCGCCGGTGCCGGTGGAAACCTTAAGGATTTTTCCGGGACCATCTGGATCGGCTGCCACTACGTACATCGACAAACCACTGATCCATCCCGCATAACGCTCCTCACGAGATTCGGAAAACATGATGGTGTTCGAACTACCGTCACGCAACCCGGCAAAATTGGTTCCACGAGGTTTAATCTTACGCGTCGATTTCGAAGCCGTATCGACCTGGAAGAAGACAATCACACCATTGCCACCCTGCAATTTAGGCTTCGAGCCTCTCATGCTATCAAACAGCGATTTTTGGCTACCTTGACTAGAATCCTGACCACCAGGTGAACTCCCGTCTGGGTTGTAGTGGGTTGAAGGCATGGCCACGTAATTTCCGACCGCAGCCTTCTTCTGGTTATGATAAATACCCGTATCCTTGGTCTCCTCTGATCCAGGGAAGCTCGGACAGACATAGACTTCCATCGGTTGCTGAAAAGCTGCCTTTTTGTCTGCAGAACTACCTGCGTCCACAACACAGACTGGCGAATTTTGAGTAGCTCCGAAAGGTCCAATCTTTAATTTCGCTGAACCGAGTCCTGCAACGCAGTTACTCCCCGCCATATTCATCGCCGAATCTCGGGTCCGATTATAGAGATTCTGGTTTTCCATTTCAGGCAAAATCTGGAACAACCAACTGTAACCATCGCCGGGGAGCCAGTCTTGGGGAGTTGCACCCGTCATATCACTGGGAGAACCTACGATCGAATCAAACCTGAATGGGTGGGTCGATGCCAGCGGGAACGACTTACGACGGTCGGCATAGTTCTGCACCGCAAGAGCTATATTCTTGATGTTGTTCAAACAAGAATTACGTCGTGCCGCTTCACGAGCTGCCTGAATGGCCGGCAGCAGTAAAGCTACCAAGATGCCGATGATGGCAATCACCACCAACAATTCGACGAGGGTGAAACCTCGTCCTTTTCGTCTAACATCCATTGTCCTAACCTCCTTACAACGAGAAAAAAGAAATGAAAAAAAGAACAATCAGGAGATAATAAAAAATAAGAACTGAACGAATAAGTCCAGTGGGCCCTCCTGAACAGACCCAAAACACCCGTGTCCTATAGACACGAGTATACCGTACGAAATCCGACCAGAGGTATCTAACCCAAGCAGAAACGCACTCGCCCGGCATTCTACCTCGTATCGGTCCCTGCTGTCAATCAATCGGCATACTGAATTGCCCTATTGATACAACTTGCAATACTGACCGTTTGGCAGGCATACAAGCCTCCTCACACGCATAAACGGAGGCAATGTGGGAAAATCCATTTGGATTTCAAGGTGAAACCCAAGAAACTTTAGCAAAATCAATAGTGGTGGACGAAGAACCAGCCAAAAGAGTACTATACGCCTATGAATTACCAATTAGCACACTCTAGTTAGCCGAAGGAAGCACCTTGCCTGTTTTTGATTTAGCGTATGCGATACAGGTTCTATCGCGTGTTTTACATCTTCTCTCTGCCATGATCATGGTAGGAGGATTGTTTTATATGCGTACCGTTCTCTCACCATCAGCAACGACAGGGGCCACGAGCGATGAAGCCTGTTTTGCGAATCGAAGATCAGTCTGGGCTCGCTGGGTCGGCATGACCACATTTTTCTTGTTAGCCAGTGGCATTTACAATCTGCTGACCATTATCGGCCAAAGCAAGACACCCGATGTCAAACTGCCGGCTACCTACCACATGCTATTGGGAATCAAATTCCTACTGGCCCTGTTGGTCATGTTCATAATGTCCATCTTGGCAGGTAAGACAAAGACCGCTGATAAATTCCGGGGCCAAATGCAAAAATGGCTGAACCTGGCCTGGCTGGCTGCGATTGCAATCGTCGTGCTGGCGGGTGTGATGCGAACCCTGCATTGAATCTTCATGAATAAAAAATCAAAAAAGAAACTAGAAGTCCTCCGCAAACGGATCGAAAAGCTCCAACTGGCACTCAAAGGGGCCAAGGAGCAACTGGATGATCCGGACGAAGTAGTCAAACTAGAGGCCGACCTGGCCGCAGCGAAGGCCGAAGTCTCCAAGTTAAAATCTGAGTAGACGGGCGAGATCAATCGCCATTGCCCTTTTTCAGTGAACGCCGAGAAGCATTTCAAAGGCGGCCGAGACCTCAACCTACGAGCACGTTGCGCAAGCAAGTGGGTAATTGTGCGTGACTCACTTGCTCGCGCTGCGTGCTTGTATGAGGGTTATTGATCGCTTTCATTATCGTGGGCGATTTTTTCAATAATACGAGCACGTTGCGCAAGCGAGTGGGTAATTGTGCGTGACCCACTTGCTCGCGCTGCGTGCTTGTATTGCAACTCCCAAGACTCGAATCCAGCGCAACAATTACGGTTCTTCAGTGATTTTAGTGGCTAGGGAGGTGTTCAGGGAGGGTTTGTTTTTCGAAAATGCTCATCATGAGCAAACTCACTGAGCATTATCG
>JBDOMT010000410.1:0-19091 GCA_039831705.1 Pirellulales bacterium
GAAACCAATTTTCCGCTTGGGCCACTCGCTGTCGCCCTTTCAGGGCTAGGGAATAATCTGAAAACGCCACCGTGGGCTCACGCCCCACGGCTAGATGCAATCGCCACTTCGTGGCGATTGCGGTAAGATAAGCCACAACCAGAAAGTCGGGCTTTAGCCGACTGTCGGCGAACCCTCCGCCTTCAGGCGGTGGTCTTCAGTCTCTTTCATTCTAACACACGTATCAGTGCAATAAGCCGCGTTAGGCGATACTCACAATGAGACTTTTGATGGGAAAAAAGAGGACAGGAAGAAATAAAAAAACAGGTATAGGTCACCGGGTATAGATAGGTAATAGGTGAGGGTATAGGTGGGTATAGGTGACACCCACGGGTATAGGTGACACCCACAATGAGATACTGGATGAAACACACAATGACCTAAGTCTTTTGACAGTAGGGACATTCGACTATGAGGGTAATATTGATTTGTGGGTGGCCCCTTTTTGCGCACTCAATTTCGATTTTTCAAGATATCAATACCTTGAGAATACCCCGGCAGAATTCCGGTAGATCGTCCGGTTTGCGACTCGAAACGAAGTGACGGTCGACGACGACTGGCTTGTCTTCCCAAATCGCACCAGCGTTTACCAAGTCGTCTTTAATACCTGAAGATCCGGTGACGTGCACATCGCGATAGACACCGGCCGAAATGGGAATCCAGCCACCATGACAGATGGCTGCAATCAATTTGTCCGCTGCGTCAAATTGGCGAACGATATCTAGCACTCTAGTATCCCGACGCAGTTTGTCGGGCATGAAACCGCCGGGCACAACCAGTCCGTCGAAACCATCAGTCTGGATGTCTGCGATCGCCACATCGGAAGTGCATGGATAACCGTTCTTGCCCGAATAATGATAATTTGCTTCTGGGCCGGCCATTACGACCTCGGCTCCAGCTTCAATCATTCGCAGCTTTGGGTACCACACCTCGAGATCTTCGTAGATCTCGCCTACAAATATCAGAAGCCGTCTTCCCGCAAGCGGTTGGTCCATGGTTTCCTCTTAGCACGCACTGATGACCAGAGTGAATCTCATGCACATCTGCTACGGCGTTCCTAGATTTATCGACTGCCGCGCCTTTGCCAGAGCCGTGTCGATTCGTCGTACGTTGCCCCAGTCGTCCTTGTAAGAAATAGCGACAAACTGAGTCGCTCCGGAAGGGCCAAATTCTTTTTCCAGACTCGTGTCCTTCCAGTCGAAGCTTAGTAGTACTTCACGAATTCCATCACGTAATTCTGGCATGAGGTTGTAAGCATAGCCGATGGCGCCTGGAGGGAATTTTTCCGACTCATAAATCGAACGGATAGAATCCGCGCCGATTTCACCACGTGCCACCATACGATCCAGCAAATCGCTGGCCACTGCGGCCGCTTCGAATTCCTGCGCTGCGACCCGGCGAATGGAATTGTCGTGTCCATAGGAAAATCCCCAGGCATAGTCGCGTTCGATCTGCATGTCGTGTTTGTCCATTAGCAGTACCAGCGCCGCTTTGTAACCCGAGTTGGAACGGGGGCGAGTGAAGGTCATTCGGCGGCCACGGATGTCTTCGACCTTTTGAATGTCGCTCTCCGCGGGAACGATAATTTTCATGGTATAGCCATAGTCGCCATCGGTCTGTCCCAGGGTACAGACTGGAACAAAACCATGAGCATTTACGCCTGTGGGGACCGTCCCCGTGCTCAAGGCAGTGATATGCAATTGGCCATTTCTAAGTGCACGGAGTTGTTCCCCCGTGTCAGAGAAACTCACCACATTGACTTTGCGCTCTAATTTTTTGGCCAATACGGCCATCAATTCCTGCCAAGTTTCTTGATTGGCTTCTCCATCCGAGGAAGCGATGTAGGAAAAATTTAATTCGACCGGATTGATGCACTGAGTCAGGTTGGTAGGCGCGTCGGCGATTAAATCCGCATCCTGGTCATGATAATCGCTACTAAGATGTAGGTTAGCGTCGGCGGTACTCAACAGGCGAGAGACTGTGTTGTAGGTCGAGGTCTGCTTGGCCTTGGCCGCCAACTCCCGTTGATTTTTGAGTATCTGCACGCCAATTGCGGCAACCAGGATCAGTGGGATCAGAAGGAAGCAAAGTCGTCCATAGGAGAAGGTGTGTTGAGAATCAGTCATCCGATTTATCCTTTGTGTTAGGATTTGGCCATTCCTGGGATCGGGCTGCTGCCAGCGTATTGACCAGCAGCATGGTTCGAGTGAGAGGCCCCACGCCTCCGGGAACGGGGGAGATTTGGCCTGCCACTTCGGCGACCGCCTGGTAATCGACGTCGCCCACTAACCCCGTATCGGTCCGATTGATTCCCACGTCAATGACGGTGGCTCCCGGACGGACCATGTCGGCGGTTAAAAATTTAGGTTGGCCTATGGCCACTATCAGGACATCGGCTAATTGAGTGACAGCCGCCAGATTCTGTGTGCGGCTGTGACAGACAGTTACCGTGGCGTTGGCCCCTACGTCTCGTTGCATGAGCATGCATGCCAGCGGCTTGCCAACAATATCGCTGCGGCCAACGATGACCACATGGGCGCCAGTGATAAGGATATTGTTTCTCAGTAGCAATTGTTGGATCGCATGAGGCGTGCAAGGCAGGAAGCGGGGTCGTCCCTGGAGTAATCGGCCCACATTATCTGGATGGAACGCATCGACATCCTTGTCAGGACAAATTGCTTCCAAGACATGCTCAGTTCGAATCTGTGGCGGCACCGGGAGTTGTACTAAGATGCCATGGACGTGTGAGTCACGATTGAGTTGATCGATTAAATCGAGCAACTCTGTTTCTGATGCGGTCTCGGGCAAGCGATGTAATTGACTTGCGATGCCAACTTGTTCACAGTCTCGCCGTTTGTAACGCACATAAACTTCACTGGCCGGATTGCTGCCTACCAGTACCGCCGCAAGTACCGGTTGAGGGCCACCGTCTCGGCGAAAGGCAGCCACCTCCTCGGCTAATTCCGAGCGGATTTGTTGTGCCAACGATTTGCCATCGAGAATTGTCGCGGACATTTGGAAAAGTTGAGAGTTGAGTGTTTGGAAAGGTAAATTTATGCCCGCGTTCCATCGTTCTATCATTCCATCATTCCATCATTCCATCATTCCATCATTCCATCATTCCACCATTCCACCATTCCACCATTCCCATGCTCCATAATTGCTGAACCCGAGTTCGTATTCATCGATTGTTACTTGTGCTATTTATCTGCCGTCCCTAACTCACCAGCCACAGTATAGCGCGCAGGGTTGCGGCTGCGTAGATGGCGGCCATCCAATCGTCGGCCATAATTCCCCATCCCGCAGGGAGCCGTTCCAGCTGTCTACAAGGAAATGGCTTGCTGATGTCGAAAATACGTAGTAGGACGTAGCCGGCCAACCAGATCCATGGTTCTGTCCAAATCCATGATTCTGGCTGCGATAGGCCAATAAAAACGATCGGCACGCTGAAAATTTCGTCCAGAACAATGGACTGCGGATCTTTTATTCCCCCCAAAGTTTGCATGGCTCGGGTGCAGAGGGCCACGCTCAGTAAGCCCAGGAGGACTAGGATTGCCAGTTGGCCCGCTAGCGAGGGGATTTGTACTAAGGCTAAGGCTAACGGCAGTCCCCACAAGCCGCCGATCGTGCCTGGGGCTGGAGCGACCAGGCCAACTCCCAGGCCTGTGGCAATCCAAACGGCCAGTCTTCCCCTCAATGAATTGCCTGTGGTGGCATCATGTATAGCTGTCTGCTGGCGCCGAGGGGCGTCAGAGTGGCTATCAGGAGTAACGTTCATGGCGAGCATCGTAAGGTGGTACGTGTTGACATACAAGTCGCACGACCGATCTGGCTTGTCGGTAAGTAGGTGAGTATTGTAGGGTCTTGGATAAATGACAAGCCTGGGAAGCTAATTCGAATGTTTCCTAAACATTTTGGTTACCCCTCCCGTTGAACCATTTTTGGTGAATTGAAAACTGATGAGCAAGCCCACCCCAGAGAAATTGGCCCAGGAAAATTCCCCTGTTCCAGTAAAACCCCCTGCCCCAGTAAAACTTAGCCCCGTCGAGGTATTCAAGGCGGAGAGCCAGTATTTGCGCGGTTCGATTCCTGAGGAGTTAGTCGACGGCAAGCCTTTTTTTGGCAAATCCAGTATTCAGTTACTGAAACATCACGGTACTTACCAGCAGGATAATCGGGATGCTCGTGTGGCGGCCAGAGCGGCTGGCAAGTCGGCTGGTAAATCCTATAGCTTCATGGTCCGCACGGCGATCCCTGGGGGCAAACTTACCAGCGAACAATTGTTGGCGGAACTCGATTTGTGTGATGAAGTGGGGGATTCCACATTGCGGATTACCACACGCCAAGGTTTGCAGTTGCATGGAATCGTGAAAGATAATCTTAAGCCGGTGATCCGACGTATCAACCAATCGAAACTAACCACGATTGCCGCTTGTGGTGACGTTGAGCGTAATGTAATGTGCTCCCCCGTTCCTTACCGAAACGATCCGGTTTACGATCAGTTGCAGTTGCTCGCCGATCAGTTGGCCATTCATCTCAGGCCGCGCACCAAAGCCTATTACGAACTATGGCTCAAGGACGAATCCACCGGTGAGAAACAGCTAGTCGGCAGTGGTTCCGAGAAAGGCGGTGGAGCAGGCGAAGAGAGTTCAGGTCACGATGTCGTGGAGCCGATCTACGGTCCTACCTACCTGCCAAGAAAATTTAAAATTGGGATCGGATTGCCAGGTGACAACAGCGCCGATGTTTACTCGCACGACTTGGGCCTGTTGGCCGTATGTGAAGATTGGAGTGTCGCCGGTTACAACATGCTCGTAGGTGGTGGCTTTGGCACAACTCCCAGCGCCAAAAAAACGTTCCCAGCCATTGCCCAGCCAATGTGTTTTGTCACACCCGAGCAAGTGATCGATGTGGCTACGGCAGTGATTCGTGTGCAACGTGACTACGGGAACCGGTGTGACCGCAAAGTGGCCCGATTAAAATATCTTATTCACGACTGGGGGTTGGATCGATTCAAACAAATGGTGCAACAATATTATGGTGGAGAACTGCCGCCGCCACGCCCCATGGAGGTCTTCCAATTCAACGACGGTTTGGGGTGGCACCCACAAGGTGACGGTCGCTGGTTTTATGGACTCAACGTAGAGAATGGCCGGATTAAGGACGAAGGGCCTTTTCGACTGAAAACAGCATTGCGGGAAATTTGTCGGTCCCTGAATCCTTCCTTGCGCCTGACACCCCACCAGAGCATTCTATTTTGTGATTTGCAGGAATCTGATCGCGGGCAAATTGCCGATATCCTGCATCAGCATGGGGTACTGCTGAGTGAAGAAATTAGCAATGTGCGGCGCTGGTCCATCGCCTGCCCGGCCCTTCCTACTTGTGGGTTAGCGGTGACAGAAAGCGAGCGCGCCTTGCCGGATTTGATGAGCGGCCTGGAAACCGAATTGGAACAACTGGGTCTGGACGATGAAATCTTCACCACCCGCATGACAGGCTGTCCCAATGGGTGTGCCCGGCCTTACAATTCTGACATCGGTTTGGTGGGCAAATCGAAAGATAAGTACACGCTGTTTTTGGGGGGCCGCACCCAGGGAGATCGGCTCAACTTTATTTATCAGGACAAAGTGCCCACCCAAGAGGTGGTGCCCAAATTGGTGGCCATCTTTCGCTTCTTCCGCGATGCGCGAGAATCGGGCGAATCGTTCGGTGATTTTTGCCATCGTCAGGGAGTCGATGCCCTGCAGGCCCACTGTGGTGAAGGCTAGCCATTTGTTTATGATCGGTGATGCTTCGTGGATTACACGGGGGGTTTGGGGGGTATCCCCCAAACCCCCCGTGTTTCTGTCCAGCTCCCTTTTAGAGGGCTTCTTCAAGCCACCTGCTCTGCAGTGGTCGTTGACTTACTCATTTTTGATGAATAACCATAAAACGGGGCCGCACTTACTAGTGCGACCCCGTCGTTGGAAAACAGTTCCATGAAAGAGGACATGTCCTCTTTCGGATCACTTCACTTCGATCCGTTGTGGTTGAGCTTCGGGCTTTTTGGCCACGGTGACGTGTAGCACGCCTTGCTCCAAGCTTGCACCGATCGTACTGGGATCAATCGTATCGGGTAACCCTACGGTGTGTACCACTTTGCCATAGTGGTGCCCAACGTTTGGACCGCTTTCGTGTTCGGGCGCTTCACGCTCGGCACTGATTTGTAGCTCACCCTGGTCATAGGTCAACTCGACATCTTCGCGGGCCACTCCCGGGATATCCATTTCAATGTGGTAGGTTTCTTTTTCTTCCCACACACGGCCCAACTGGGACCAAGTGTTTCCCACATTGGGCAGCCCACTCAGGCTCTTGATGACTTGTGGCCCAAGTAGTTGATTGACCAGAGAATCGACATCGCTCCAGCGTGTCGGCAGGAATTCACGTAAACGATTATTGGTTAAGTTCGTATTCATTTTGGCACCTCTCTTTTAGGTTGAAAAAATTATTTTGATCTCCGCCACAGATTGAATGGGGCCCTACGATCCATGAAAAATCACGTGGCAACAGACCTGCCTCCTCTACTCAGTAGTACTCAGGAGGACATACAGAGCAACGTTTGTGCCATTTGCTCTGGCAATTTAATAAAGTCGCAAATAGTATGTATGAAAAGACTTGCGCAATTGGATGCGGGGCGAGAAAATAACAAGAATGCCAAAATGGCAGTCTATCGCGAGCGACGTTGGTTTGTTGACCGATATGAGGATGCCAAAAAGGCAGTCTGCGAGTCTAGCGCAGTTGTATCGACTTTCACTGCCCCATGAAGATGCCCGAGGCGATGGCGGCACCAATCAGCCCGAATCCTATGATAATGCCTATCCAGGGTGATCGGGTATGTGGTTGTTCAAGGGGAGGTAATTCGATGGCAAACTGTTCCAGATAGGAGCCGAATTGATTATGTAGATGTTCCATCAATACACCTTGAACGGCGCGTGCGTTGAAGGGCCTCTGCTCGGGATCCTTAGTCAGCAACTGCATGATCAGACTTTCCAGCCACTCGGGACAATCGACTCCGGAGGAACGCAAACCTTGAGGAGATTGATGCAGGTGCTGGTCCCAGATTTGGGCAAAATTGGCTCCTACAAAAGGAGGTTTCCCAGTGAGCATTTCTACCATCGCACAACCCAAAGAATAGAGATCGGCTTTGCCCGTAATCGACTCATCGGCACAAATTTGCTCAGGAGCCATGTAGGCATAAGTGCCCACGGTAATTCCATCGGCGGTGATGTCCGCATCGTGGGTATCGTGAGCAATACCAAAGTCACCCAAAATCAACTTGCTGTCCGCATCAAAGAATAGATTGCTGGGCTTCAGGTCACGGTGAATAATTCCATAGTTGTGGGCATGTTGCAAAGCGGAGGCGATTTGTGCGCCGTAGATGGCAACTTGTTGCCAGGGTATGGGGCCATGTTGCTTCAATCGTTCCTTGAGAGATCCGTGATTTAGCAACTGCATCGCGTAGAAAAATTGGCCGTCCATCAAGCCACCACCATAATGGTGGACGATGTGGGGATGGTTTAGCCGTTCCATGATGGCGATTTCACGTTGAAACCGGTCGACAATATTTGGGTCGTGCGAGACCGTGGGATGGAGCAATTTGATCGCCACCGCACAATCGAGGTCGGGGCTTTCTGCCCGATAGACCGCACCGACTGTCCCCGAGCCGATCAGTTCTTTCAACTGAAATGTAGCTGCCGTGGGAATAAATTTCAGCTTGGGTGTAGGCTGGGAATTGGAGGAGTTGGTCATTGGTGAGACCTTCGCACTTCACGATTGCGACTGATGGGGGGGTACGCCACATCTCCCTACCATACACGGGTCTGCCGAAGGCCGAAATGCCCTTTGGTGAGGCAAGTTGTGCACGCATATTGGGCAAACTGGATTCGACGTCCGTACATGGAGGGTCTAGCTAACTGATGGTCGAACGACTGCTAAACCCTTGCACTAATTAGGCTTATGTTGAGTATGGTAGAGACGACACTACTTTGGCATCTAGATTGCACTCAGCTGACTAGCCTGGATATTTCATCAACTCGGGCACCGAAACTTGTTTTGGTCGGTTAGAGGTAGAGGCTAGCAAGAGGCTCTCAGGTATCGTACAATACTGGATTGGTTTCAGGCCGAGAAAGTGAAGCGTTGCTCTTGCCAAAATCAGCACGTAGATAATTGTCCAGTCATTCAAATAGTGGCAAACAGTGGCCAGACATTAAAGTTGTGGCAAATAGTGGATGGGCCTAATACTTGCTCGTCCAAAATCCCACCTCCCCACCTATAAGAGGAGTTAGTTGAAGCGATGAGTTACAAATTGGAATACATTTGGTTGGACGGCTATCTGCCGGAGCCCAGCATTCGAAGTAAGACGAAAATTGTAGCAGGCGAGCCATCCAGCGTAGAGGATTGCCCCGGATGGTCATTTGATGGTAGTTCCACCGAGCAGGCGGAAGGAAGCTCTTCCGATTGCCTGCTCAAACCGGTGCGAATGGTCAATGATCCGAATCGAAACAACGCCTCACTCGTGCTGTGCGAAGTGCTCAATACAGACGAGACACCGCACCCGTCCAACGTTCGCAGTACTTTTGAGGACGACTCCGACCTCTGGTGTGGCTTTGAGCAGGAATACACGATCATGGCGGGTGACCGTCCTCTCGGTTTTCCCAAGGATGGTTACCCGGGTCCCCAAGGACCGTACTACTGTTCGGTAGGAATCGACAACTGCGTCGGTCGGGAAATTGTCGAATCGCATTTGGATACTTGCCTGGAAGCCGGATTGCAACTCACCGGGATCAACGCCGAGGTGATGAAAGGCCAATGGGAATATCAACTGTTTGGCAAGGGGGCTAAGGAAGCCTGTGATGATCTGTGGTTGTCCCGCTTTCTACTTGCCCGTAATGCCGAGGAGTATGGAGTGACGATTGATCTGCATCCCAAGCCGATCAAGGGTGATTGGAATGGCAGCGGCATGCACACCAATTTCTCGACGACCCCAATTCGGGAGCAGGGCGGCGAGAAGCTGATCATTGAGATTTGTGAAAAATTCAAGAAAACGCATGAAGCGCATATCTCGGCTTACGGATCGGATAACGATCAACGTCTGACCGGATTACACGAGACTCAGTCGATCGATCAGTTCAGCTATGCGGTCAGTGATCGGGGAGCGTCCATTCGCATTCCGGTTGGCACGGTCAATGATGGCTGGAAAGGCTATTTGGAAGATCGTCGCCCTGCATCCAATGCCGATCCCTACAAAGTGGTTGCCCAGATTCTCGAAACGCTCCGTTCGTAACATTGTGGCCAACGATGGTGGACGAGACGTACGGACATTGATTGAGGATCTTGCTCTGAGTCGTAGACCCCTCTTTGCCAATTGCTGGCAGGGAGGGGTTTTTTAGTCGATTGTGCAACTAGGTTGCTACTCGTTAGGATTGGGGACGGTTCCAACTATGTCGAGCTAACTTGGAAGGGTAATAGCAATGACGCCACAAGATGTGCTGGCACTATGTCGAGAGCAGGGAGTGAAGGCCGTGGATCTGCGATTCATGGATTTTCCTGGACTCTGGCAGCATTTCACAATTCCTGTCGATAAACTCGACGAGGACACATTTGAAGATGGCCTGGGGTTTGACGGCTCAAGTATCCGCGGCTGGCAGGCGATCAACGAAAGTGACATGTTGTTGGTCCCCCAGCCAGAAACCGCGGTAATTGATCCCTTCACGACATTGCCCACACTAAGCATTATTTGCAATATCCAGGATCCGATTACCCGTGAAGATTACACGCGTGATCCTCGGAATGTGGCCCGTAAGGCGGTCAATTACCTTAAAAGCACGGGCATTGCCGATACTTGTTACGTGGGGCCGGAAGCGGAATTCTTCATTTTTGATGACATCCGTTTCGACCAGACGCCCAATAGCGGCTACTTTTTTGTCGACAGCATCGAAGGCGAGTGGAATCGGGGTAAGGATACCCGGGCTGCAGGAGAGGGACCCAATTTGGGCTACAAACTGCGGCATAAGGAGGGGTACTTTCCCGTGCCACCGTCGGATCAGCTCATGGACATCCGCAATGAGATGATGCAGACACTGATCGACTGCGGTCTTGACGTGGAGTGCCAGCATCATGAAGTAGGCACCGCCGGTCAGTCGGAAATTGATCTGAAATACGCAGATTTGGTTTCCATGAGTGATAGTATTTGTCTCTACAAGTACATCATCAAGAATGTCGCTAAGCGCAACGGCAAAACGGTAACCTTCATGCCCAAGCCGATTTTCAGCGACAACGGCTCCGGTATGCACATCCATATTTCCTTCTGGAAAGGGGACCATCCTCTGTTTGCCGGCAGTGGTTATGCGGGCCTTAGCGACGAAGCGATTTACGCAATCGGTGGCATCCTGCAGCACACCCCGGCTCTGTTGGCATTTACCAATCCTACGACCAATAGTTACAAGCGGCTGGTGCCAGGATATGAAGCGCCTGTGAATTTGGCTTACTCTCAGCGCAACCGATCCGCTGCTTGCCGGATTCCCATGTACAGTGCCAGTCCTAAGTCGAAACGAGTCGAATTTCGATGTCCCGACCCAAGCTGTAATCCCTATTTGGCCTTCTCGGCGCTCATGATGGCCGCTTTGGATGGAATCCAAAATAAGATTCACCCCGGGGATCCACTCGACAAAGATATCTACGACTTGGAGCCTGAAGAATTAGCGAAAGTTCCAACCACTCCTGGATCATTGGCCGCTGCTTTGGATGCCCTGGCCTCTGATCACGAGTTTCTGTTGCGTGGCGACGTCTTTACCCAGGATGTCATCAACACATGGATTTCGTACAAAATGGAGAATGAAGTCAACGCACTGGCGTTGCGACCCCATCCGTACGAATTTTGTCTGTACTATGATATTTGACGCGGCTTAGGCCGCGTCAAATAATTGGGAGTTGTTGTGATATTACATCTCAACTCGCGCCTCACAACTCACCTTTCTTGTCCTGTTAACGACAATACGGCGCTCCATAGTTGGCTTTCGGGGGAGAGACGCTTGATGGCGCCTGTGGAGAGATGCAGTGGTACATGGGTCAGTTGGTTGTACCAAAGGCCTATGAGCAGATCGGTCTTGCCAGCCATGGCCGCATGGACCGCTTGACGCGCTAGTTGTTCACAAAATAGGCTGTCCGCCGCACCGGCCGGTACGCTGCGGATGTGATAACTGGGGTCAAAATATTTGACACTCACTGGCAGATCTTGAGCTTTGAAGTAGTCGTTGATTTGTTGCTTTAGAAATGGGCCAATGTCGTTCAACCGGCGATTGCCAGACGCATCGTGGTTTCCACTTGAATTGGCTAACAAGTGCTGGCCAGCACCTTCTGCCACTACCACCACAGCGTGATCACGTTTCTCCAGTCGCTTTTGCAGCTTGGTGAGAAATCCGCCCGGGCTGTGCAGTTCAAAGGGCACTTCAGGGATGAGAGCAAAATTTGCCTCGCCGCTAGCCAAGGTGGCCGCTGCGGTAATAAAACCAGCTTCACGTCCCATTAACTTGACCAGGCCAACACCTCCCCGTACAGATTTGGCTTCTATATGGGCCCGATCGATTGCCTTTTCCGCCTCGGCCACGGCTGTGACAAAACCAAAAGTACGCCAGCAATATTTAATGTCGTTATCGATCGTCTTGGGGATGCCTACGACGGCGATGGACAATTCCCTGCGGGCAATCTCCATGGCAATCCCGTGAGCTCCCCGTTGAGTCCCATCTCCACCGATGCAAAACAAAACGTTTATTTTTTCGCGCTCTAGATAATCGACCGTTGTGGTTGGATCCTGGGGGCCACGCGAGGTTCCCAAGATCGTGCCGCCAAAATGGTGGATAGATTCGACCCATTCAGATGACAGTTTCTGTGGTGGCTGTGCTTGTTCAGGGTTGAGTCCCTGGTACCCATAGCGGATTCCCAAGATATCGTGGACACCGTAGTTGTGATCCATCTCGAATACGAGCGAACGGATGATGTTGTTCATTCCGGGGCAAAGGCCCCCGCAGGTAACGATGGCAGCACGAGTTTGGGTGGGATCGAAAAATATCCGTTCCCGCGGGCCGGCTACTTCGAAAGCCAATTCATGATTTTGCTCATCCTCTGGAACACTTCCAGTAGAGATCTGGCTTGCACGGAATTTAGGACTGAACAGCATCCGGAGATCGTCCGGAACAAAATTGGCGGTACCGTCACCGGTATGAGTCGACATGGAAAGGGGAGACTTGCGCTCACATGGCCCCAACGTGGAGATGGCAAGCTGTTCTGGTAGCAAAGACATGATGGTAGGTAGAGATGGAGGAAGCGGGAGGATTACCCCCAGTTTAAAGTGGAAAGCAGAGAGTGGAAAGCGGAAAAATTATTGTTACGTTGTCACTTTCTGCTCTGACAGGGTAATGTCACGAAGGATTACAGAATAGCAATATTCGTGCGACTCAACTCATCTCAATACCGCTGCACACTTTGTGAAATGGTTGCCCCCTGTTCAAAAATGCGCTAACTACTGAGTCGAGAATCACAGCCACTTGTGGGCTTCGTACCAGCGCGCGGTTTCAGCGAATTGTTGTGCCAAGGGCGTTGTCGGTTGGTAATCCAAATCGCGTCGTATTTTTTCATCCGCGCAGACCCAGCTTGAGGCGGTGGCTTCGCGCATTTTGTCCAGATTAAGGTAACCTGGTCGACGGGTAAGTTGGCCCAGGGCTTCACCAAGAGCTCCTACGGTCCAAAATGCTATTTTGGGCATTGGTAACACCAGAGTACGGGTATCGATGGCTTGGGCTGCAAGCCGTCCCATTTCTTGATATTCGAGCACCCTTTCGGTGGTGGCGTAGTAAGTTCCTGTCGCTACGTCCGCAATCGTTCTTGTTTTCGAATGGGTGACGGATACGATGCGGGAACCATGGGAGGCCACACGCAACAACGCATCGCACAGGTCGCCGACATGAATGATTGAGACGTGAAATTTATGAAAAGCGGGCACTAAATGCAGGTGGAATCGTTTCACGCTTTGGAATATTTTCAAGCCATCGTGATCTGCCGGCCCGAAAACGATAGGAGGCCGGACGATAGATATTGGAACTTCAGAGGCCCAGGTTGCAGCCGCCTGCTCGGCCGCCTGCTTACTTCGTCCATAGTTTGAAATGGGGAGGTCAGTATCGGTTTCAATGCGAGGTGCCTGTTCCGTTGCCGGACCTCCTGCAGCCAGCGAACTGACAATAACCATGACAGGTGGCTGAGATAGGTTGGCACACGCCTCGGTCAAGTGACGTGTGCCCACAACATTATCTTGCTGGAAATCTGCATGGCACAGGGCTTGCAATCGTCCTGCAAGATGAAAAACCACATCCATTCCAGCCACCGCCCGTTGCAAGCTCGGCAAATCGGCTAGTGAGCCGACCATCAATTCTACACCGCGGGAAGTGAGAGATTCAGTTTGTGAAGTGGGACGTACCAGACAGCGAACTGCCCATCCCGCATGCTCCATATGGGCAACCAAATTGGACCCAACAAATCCGCTAGCACCGGTAATTAGACAACGGGGCATGATCGCGGAGATCCGATGATAATAGGGATAAACACTGTATTACAAGCAATTTGACTGACTATGATACTATCCGATACGTGTCAATTGGGCTATTGAAAAATGAAACAATGAAAAATGAAAAGTTATGCTTCAGGAATACACCGATTTTTCTGTTACTCCATTTTTCATTTTACACTTGTCATTCTTCATTTTGCACTATGGTAGTGAGGCACGCTTTTTCGAGTAACACGAACCGTTGAAGCGTAAAACCACCAGGCAATAGCTGCTCAACATGCCCCACCACCTTTTAGGCCATCATGAGCACCCAGATTTAAGCTTGCTTGACCCGTGCTAGCCTCTCCGTTTACAGTGATCAGCTAACTGTCCCCATCGCTATTGAGATTTTTATATGCCGCATCTGGATGTGATATCTGTTAGCACCCGACGTGAAAAAAAGCAATTCTTTCAATTGCCTTGGGATCTCTATCGGGGAAACCCTAACTGGGTGCCACCCTTGCGTATGGTTCAACAGGAATTACTGAATTATCGGCCGCATCCATTTTACGACGATGCTGAAATTCAGACATTTCTGGCACTCCGTGATGGCCGGCCATGTGGCCGTCTGGCGGCGATTGTCAATCATGCACACAATCGTTGGTACAATGAAAAACGCGGATTTTTCGGGTTCTTTGAGTCGATCGATGATGACGAAGTGGCGGGACGATTGTTTGACGAGGCCAAGTCATGGTTTGCACAGCGGGAGATTGAAGCAATTCGTGGGCCGGTGAATCCTTCCCTCAACTACGAGTGCGCATTATTAGTGGATGGATTTGAGGAACCGCCCTGGTTCATGATGCCATACAACTTGCCCTATTACGATCGATTGATTCGAGCGTGTGGTTTCCGCAAGGCACAGGATATGGTGGCCTTCTGGGGCCACATCGACATGCTCAAGAGCCTCTCGGAAAAACTTCGCATGATGAGTCAAGTTGTGGAGGAACGCTTTAATTTGAAATGTCGTAGATTCAACCTCAAACAATTTAAAAAGGAAATCACGACATTTCAATCGCTCTACAACAGTTCACTCGTGTCGACTTGGGGATTTGTGCCCCTTTCGGATGCAGAGGTTCGCAAACAGGCTGCCGGAATGAAGCAGATGATCGCACCTGAGCTGACCACGATGGCGGAGATCGAAGGCAAGCCGGTTGGTGCGATGCTTGCGCTGCTCGATTACAATCCGCGAATCCAGAAGATCGATGGTCGGCTGTTCCCATTTGGATTTCTTAAGTTGCTCCGCAACAAGCGTAAAATCCACCGTGTTCGTCTGCTGAGCACGAATGTTTTACCCGAATATCAGAGTTGGGGTATTGGCATTTCACTGGTTGGGCGATTGGTGCCTGAAGCGCTCGAGTGGGGAATTACTGAGGCTGAATTTTCTTGGGTGTTGGAGAGCAATCATCTGTCGTACAAAACGCTAAAAAAGGGTGGCGCAAAAATCACCAAGCGATATCGGATCTACGATTACGGTCCACCCGATACGACCGCGAATGCAAAGTACATGGAGCAAGAATCTCCGTAGTCAACCAAGAAGATCTTTCAGTCGTAGACCAAAACAAGTTTCGGTACACTCTCCCTCAGGATGACAGGAGGCGACGATCTGGTCCGTGTATTCTCCGGATTCGAGTGAGGTATTACCAACAATAAAACCACGAAGGGCACGAAGGAAAGTGAAGGACAACTACCTAGCCGTGCTCTAAGGAATACGAACAGATCGATTACTCAACAATGTAGTGAAACGTTCCTATTTTTTCTATCTTCGTGTCCTTCGTGCTCTTCGTGGTTATTATTCGATGACAGAAATTTATTAAGGCGACGTATAATCTAGGATAGTGTTAATCTAATTGGCGCAGTCCAAGTTGCCAGCATGGCAAACTTAAACATGAGCATAGCGTAGTCGGGTTAAGCCGTCTGCTTGGGTCTGGCATAGCCAACTACGATCAGGAAAACGCTCACCAACAGGCCTAGGGATGCCGGTTCGGGGACAGTGACGGTTGCCCCGTTGGAGAAGCTGAGATTTCTTTGCCAAGTGAGAAAGTCGGCCCCATCGATGTCGCGGTCCCGTTGGCTGTCGCCGTAGATGATGCTGTCAATCTGTAGTCCACTAGAGCCGAAGCCGGACTGCCAAATGCCCAGGTCGATATCATCGACCTGAGAGTCGCCGTTAAAATCTTCAGGCACGGTTACGGTGAAGCCCATGTCGCGCATCGATTCGATCGTAGTGAGGCTTATAAACGGCTCGCTAAAATCGGGGTCGATTGCGCCGGTCATCAATTCCAGTCCTCGGTCTCTGCCCAGTGAATCGGTGACCCCCACCAGCGGTGTCCGAGGCCAGGGGGCGTCCGGGTCACCTTCCTGGGTACTGCTGCGCATGATCTGGTCCCAATGCGAGTTGGCCGTTCCTGTACTGCCGGCCAATTCGACCGGGACGTAACTCGCGTGCTGGTCGAATTCCTGCTGGTAGGTCTGCAGGCCATACTGGCCGGAATATTTCCCCAAAGGTTCAAATTTAGTCCAACTCGTGTTGCTGTAGACTCCGTTTAAAGTCCATAGGGTGCCGATGCCCAGCACGTGGCCCGTTTCGTGGGCCAGCAGTTCGTCGATGTAGTTCAGTCCAGTGTTGAAGTTGCCTCCCGGATCCACTCCGGAAGCGAAGCGGTCGATTTCATGCACGTTAATATTGATGAATCCACTGGTGGCCACGCGGTAACCACCTTGCAGGACAGTTCCCGTATGGTTGGCGGATGCAAGTCCACCGAATACTCTATGCACTTTGATGGGAACTGTGGTGACGCTAATGCCCGGCTGGTAACCGGTGATTACCGTTTCCCACATGATTTCGGTCTGGGCCAGTGCATCGTCGAGGATCTGCAGCTGGGCGGAGGAGAAATGGTTGGAATCTTGATAGGAAAAGATCAGGTCGAATTCAGCGCGGACGAAGGCTTTATGAGACAGCCAGCAAGTTGTGGAGAGCACCATGCATAGCAAGGTTCCTAGAGTTTGCGTATGGACTCTCATAGATGGCTTCCAGGACGGGGTGGTATTGGGCAGACACACAATAGGTCCATTTTATATGAGAACTGGTAAGCGGGCAAAGATTTTGCTCAAATGGTACCGAATATCAGGGTTAGCCCAATTGTACACATAGCTTCCAATCAGTTCGGATTTATTGAATCAATCAGACACCCATCAGCGAACCCGACAGAAAACCCGACTGGCCCCCTCCCCCACGGGTGCACTGCATTTGGGTAACGCACGTACCTTTCTGGTCAACTGGGCGTTAGCGCGGCAGCGTGGTTGGCGAATTGTATTGCGTATTGATGACTTGGACGGTCCACGAATTAAGGCTGGTGCGGCGGATGATGCGTTAGAAATGTTGAGCTGGCTCGGTCTCGACTGGGATGAGGGGCCCTATTTTCAACGTCACGATTTGTTGCCCTATCGGCATGCGTTGGAGCAACTGGGAAATCAAGGTGACATTTATCCGTGTCGTTGTACGCGCAAGCAAATTGCTGCGGCCAGTCTTTCTGCACCCCATGGGTGTGACCACGAACTGCGATATCCGGGGACTTGTCGGCCTGCGATCGCAGTGGAAGTTCAGTTTGAAGCGTATACAGGGAATCGTGAGAGGCCGAACCAAGATCATAACGAGCCGGCCGGTTGGCGCATTCACGTGCCTGAAGGTGTTACAACATTTACTGACAGCTTCTCCGGGTTTCAGCAACATGAGATACAAAAGACCGTAGGCGATTTTTTAGTCAGTGCAAAAAGTGGGCTACCGAGCTATCAGTTAGCAGTTGTTGTTGATGACTCGCGACAAGGCGTCCATCAAATCGTACGAGGTGATGATCTGCTGCGTTCAACGGCCAGGCAATTGTTTTTGTATGAGCGATTGAATCTTGGGCCTGTGCCGAGCTACACCCATTTGCCGCTGGTGGTTGGAGAAGATGGTCGACGGCTGGCCAAACGACACGGTGACAGTCGCTTGGCAGCCTATCGGCAGCAAGGAGTTGCGCCTGAACGCATCATTGGCCTGCTGGCCCACTGGTGTGGTTTGGAACCACGAAAACCGATGTCTTTGGCAGAGTTTCTGTCACGCTTCCAGTTTGAGAACCTGCCCCGCGAGCAGGTTCAGTGGACGCGGGCCCAAGATGCGTGGCTACTGGGCCATTAGATGCGTGGCTACTGGGCCATTAGATGCGTGGCTACTGGGCCATTAGATGCGTGGCTTGGGGTCAATAATGGGGCGGTTTCTCGTGCGGCAAATCTTGTCCCAGTTCACCGCTGGAAAGCCGTTCGACGAACCCCCGCATTTGCTCCAGTTGGCTTTTCAAGTGTTCCAGTTGGGTCTGCTGGCCACGGACCGTTTCTTCCAGTCCATCCACCGTATGTTGTTGAAAGGCCAATTGTTCCTCCAAAGCGTGGATTCGCTGCGCTTCGGTAGGTGATGAAGATGATTTGTCAGGCATGGAGAGGCAGTCAGGAATAAAGATGTAGGATAAGATCAAGAAATGTATCATAACTTCGGCATTTCACCGAAGGAAGCTAGCGCAGGAACCACAGAATCAAGGGGAACACAGACAGAGCACGATTTTACAGAAGGAAACAAAGAAAACAAAGGTTGTGTACGCATGGGAATTAAGCGTGTTTCCAAAGTGGGAAGATGCCACTTAAGCGAATCTTTGCTAGTTTTCACGAATATCAAACGACTTCTCTTCGTTACCAGCTGTTCAATATTCTTTGCTTCTGTAAAAATGATCGGTAGAATTCTTAGAACCTAAGATGCTTGGTTATGGTCTAGTGAATTCTCACCAGTGGAGTTGGTGGATTACGAGATGATTTGTTTTTCCAGTGAACGCGAACTCTTGCCGAGGCTTTTATGCAATCTCAAACGGCTGATCAACTCATCCAGAAAAAGTGCCTGCCATGCGAGGGAGGAGTTGAACCTTGTGCATCGGATCAGGCTCAACTGCAACTTGAGCAATTGGAGGGTTGGAAATTAACCCATCAGAGCCAGCGAATCCGCAAAGATTGGCAAGTGAAAAATTTTCTGGCTGGGATGCAATTCTTTAACCGTTGTGCCGAAGTGGCTGAGGCAGACGGACACCACCCAGACTTGCACATCGAAGGTTACCGCAACGTGTCGGTGGAGTTGTGGACCCACGCCATCGGCGGCCTCTCGGAGAACGACTTTATCCTGGCCGCAAAAATTGATCGATTGCCGATTGAATTGCAAAATTGAGCAATAGTAACCGTTCACTAGTTCTGAAAAAACAAACCGCTAATATACGCTAATGAGTTCCCGTTGATTAATTCAAGAATCCCATAATTTGGGTCAGAAAGAGGAGTTTCGTATTGCCAATAAAAAACGCACCGTTATCCTAATGAAAACATCACTAATCAAGGAGGACAACGA
>JBDOMT010000306.1:0-19017 GCA_039831705.1 Pirellulales bacterium
ACCAACGACTTCGACTTACCCTCTGCGACAATCGCAGCGATGTACAAGTCTCGTTGGCAAATCGAATTATTTTTCAAATGGATCAAACAACATCTGCGGATCAAGACGTTCTACGGCACCAGCCAGAACGCCGTGAAAGCACAAATTTGGATCGCGGTCTCCGTTTATCTGCTCGTGGCGATTATCAAAAAGCGTCTCGGGCTCAAAATGTCGCTCTACACAATTCTACAGATTCTGAGTGTCTCGGTTTTCGAGAAAACCCCATTGGTTGAGCTGTTTTCGCAATCCAATTACAATACCACACAACTCCCTCGTCCTAACCAGTTGCTACTATTCGACTAACGTTGGGACACTAGTGACTGAATCCAACAAAATAAGCTCGGTCCGCCTCACGGAATTCGGCTTTCGTTGAAAGCCAATGTTCCCAGCCAACCACATCAGAAATGGTTGGCTCGACCACCTCACGCAAATACTTACCTGCTCGGTTGATATTATTTTGTTCGTTAATGAAAGCGATCACAATCGCCAGCAGCATGAATGGGATCGCCGCATTGGCAAGCGTGGTAGGATTCGCCGAAGCCAGATAGCCTGACGCCATAACCAGAAGCATACCAATCACTAACAGTATGAATATCCGTGAGGTCGAGTCGCTAATTTCGGCTCTCAGGGAAAGATACTGTTGTTTCATGAATTCATCATTGGACATGGTGTGTCCTCCTGTAATGGGGCACCATATTGCGACTAGAAAAGGGAAGCAACAGCCTGATATACTACCAATCACTATAAATTTCAACACGCTGCAACAGATCCTTTATTTGGACTCGTAGCAGAATGTTTATGAAATATTCGGGCTAGCCTTTGATTTCGTAGCCGCCACGCTGCTGCCGGCTCAGCCAGCCATCTGCCTGGACATCATCCACAAACGCTTCCTGTTCGGCGTCCCAATTCAAGTCTCTACCCAGCCGCATGGAGAGATTGCCCAAGTGGCAAGTTGTCGCACTCCGATGCTGGCTTTCTGCATCGGAAAGAGGGCTGTTGCCGTTACGTACGCAATCAAAAAAATTACCCATGTGATTGACGATCGCATCCAATTTCCCTGCCCTTTGCGGTCGCTGGTGATTGTCGTGTGGGTAGAGTTTGTACGCCTCAGGGAGCATTGGATCGTGCTTGAGATCTTCTATCGGCTTGCCACTGAGAGTCGCTCGGTTGACGAACAGACGTCCCTCACTACCGGTAAACAGGATTCCATTGCGGCCCGTATCGCTCACCGTCATAACGACACCGTCGGGATAGTCGAACTCGGCATGAAAGTCGACAGCTACAGTAAATCCATTTTCTATGTTGGGAAATTTCGCCTGGGTGCGGACTGCGATGGGGTCGGCATCAATGGCCCATTGAGCGATATCAATATGATGTGCGCCCCAGTCGGTCATTTGCCCACCAGCCGTGGCATACCACCAACGAAACAAATAGTGGCAACGCTCGTGTAAATAAGGTGCCGCAGGCGCCTGCCCCAGCCAAAGATCCCAGTTTAATTCTTGAGGTGGATCATCGGACTGAAAAGGACCTCCGACTTTATTTTTACCCAAGACCACATCCACACGCTGAAGCTTACCAATTCGCCCCTGACGGACCAACTCAACGACCAGTCGAAAACGATGATCGCTCCGCTGCCACGACCCAACCTGCACCACTCGCTGTGTTTCCTTGACCACACGGCGGATGATCTTGCCCTCGTCGATGGTTAAAGTCAATGGTTTTTCGACATACACATCCTTGCCCGCGCGGCAGGCATCGACCACCATCGGTGTATGCCAATGGTCGGGCGTACCAATGGTGACCACATCGATATCATCACGAGCCAACAAGTCATGATAATGTTCGTAAATTTTGGGTGTGCTGCCGAAAGAAGCACGAGCCTGTTCGCGGATGTGTCGGTCGACATCGCAGATTGCAACGATGTCGCCATGTGCACGAGCCTTGTCGGCGATGACGGATCCCTGATAGCGCATGCCAATTGCTCCAATCCGCAACCGGTCGTTGGCACTACGTGACTTTTGTTGCTGCGCTGTACTAGCCGTAAGGTGATAAGGACTGGCCATAGTTGCCGCCAAGGCACCAGAAGTAGAAAGTAAGAACCGACGGCGATTGGAAATATTGTTTTTCATATGAATTCCATAGGCGCATAGGCACATTGAGGGCATTGAGAAATAGAGCGTTTTTATTGTATCAGACAAGCACCCTGGTGCACCGTATCACCTAAAAATGGGTGGTAAAAAATAATTTAGCTACCAACTGCAGAACAGATGACTTGAGGAATTCCCCTAAAAGGGAGCCTAACAGAAACACGGGGGATTTACAGAGACACAGGGGAGCTTACAGAGACACAGGGGGGTTTGGGGGGATACCCCCCCAATGAACTGCCAATTGGATTGCACATACTTAAGGAGCCTTGTTACTATTGGTAGGAGACTCAATGTTGAACTACAGAACACAACCGTAGGCTGAACGTGTGGTAACGATGTTCCGGCATTCTTATCTACAGGTTTTTCGTTCAAAGAAGGAAAAAGATGCAAACCATTCATTCGATTTCTCGTCGCGAATTTTGTTCAGCAACTGCAGGAGTTGCAGTCGCTGGATTATCCGAATCCTTTGCAAATTCTGAGCCGACCACAGAACCATTTCAATTGCGTTATGTACTGGCCTCCGCCATGTACGGCACCACTTCCTTGGCGGAAATTTTACCCGAGGTCCATAAAACGGGCGCAGTAGCCATCGATCTTTGGCCCCGGGTCCATGGCAATCAACGAGAGCAGGTTGCATCGATGGGTGAGCAGGCCTTTCAGATCCTGTTAAACCAGAATCGGGTACGACTTGGTGTGATTTCGCAATATCGTCTGGGACCTTTTGGCTTGCAGAAAGAGATGCGTTTTGCCGCCAGGATGGGCGGCCCAGGAACCGTATTAATCGCCGGCGGCCGCGGACCCATCGGCTTACGTGGAACTGAATTAAAATCGGCTGTTGGACTTTTTGCAGAAAAGATGAAACCTCACCTGGCGGTCGCCGCAGAAACGGGAACCATCGTGGCTATTGAAAATCATGGCCGCAATCTGATTGATTCACCCGACTCCATCAAATGGCTGTGCGAACTTTCCCCATCTGCCCAACTGGGCATAGCCATCGCGCCACACCACCTACCTCAAGACGCCAACTTGATTGCCACATTAATCACTGATCTGGGGTCTAAAGTGGCATTCTTCTATGCTCAACAGCATGGAAAGGGCAGTTCGAAAAAAATGCCCAAAAGTGCGGAATTGCTGCAAATGCCAGGACGTGGAGAACTTAATTTTGTGCCGATCCTGGCGGCGCTGAAAAAAATTGGTTATCAAGGGCTTACCGAAATTTTCATGCACCCCACGCCACGTGGCATTCCCATCTTGGAATCTACCGTAGCAGTAACTCAAGAAATCAACCGCGCACGAGGCTATTTGACCCAATGTTGTCAAAAAACGTAAAGCAATCGGCAACCGCAGAAGCCGACCAGTCGCCTGCCACTAATCAGGTACTGATCATTGTCGGCGACGCCACGGAAACCGTCGACACCCTCTATCCCTATTACCGTCTGATCGAAGCGGGCTTCCAACCGGTGGTGGCAGCTCCCGAAAAGCGGCTCTACCAAATGGTACTGCATGAGGTCAAACCGGGCTGGACCATCACCAAGGAGTGGGAGGGCTACACGATCGAAGCGGATATTGCTTTCGAGCAAGTAGTACCCGAACAATATCTGGGCATATTTTTTAGTGGAGGGCGGGCACCTGAGTATATTCGCGAAGACCAAAACTTACTGGAAATCACTCGCCACTTTTTTCAGCAAAACAAACCGATTGCCAGTGTTTGCCATGGCGTGGAAATTCCGGCTCGGGCGGGTTGTGTAAAAGGACGCCGCATGGCAACGGTAGCCAAGTGCCAGTTTGACTTGGAAATCTGCGGTGGGATTTTTGTGAACGAGCCGTGTGTCATCGATGATAATCTCATCAGTGGCCGCACTTACCATGACCATGGCCACTACATAGGGCCTTGGATCCAATTGCTCATAGCCGCTCAAAATGGTATCTAGCCAACCGCTTTCGAGTGGGTAGACTGCTTTGAAGAAGGTAGACGGGCCAAAGAGGGCAGACTGGCCTCAGGGGAGTAGATTGGCTCCAAGAGAATAAACTGGGACAACAGTCAATCGCAAATACGAGGAGTCGACGAATGTCTGGGCAAGCATTACTTTTAGGGTTCCTGCATCAACAAACATCTGCGGAGTCAGAGATTATGAGTACATCACGCCCAACGGATAAGTTTGTCGACACACTGGTAAGCCATGTATTGGCAAACGATGTATTGGCTATGGCTAAGACCGTCGGACGTTTGACCTTCACGCGACTCGCAACTCCGCTGATGCTTCTACTGGCGATACCGGTCCTCTGCATGGCAGACCTTCCCGATGTCGCTTTCGACACCACCAAGCCAGGCAAGATCGCCATGTCCATTAACAGACAACCGGTCGCTGTCTACGTTTACGAGGATAAGGGAAGTCCAATTACTCGCCCCTACTTTGCCCATGTGTGTGCGCCCGGCGGTATCCAAGTGACACGAAATCATCCACCCATCGAAGGCCAAGACCTATCTGATCATGCTAGCTATCACCCGGGAATCTGGATGTCGTTTGGAGATATCAGCGGCTCAGACTACTGGCGCCTCGCTGCCCGGACTGAGCATGTACAATTCGAGGAGCAACCGACTGTCGTACCTGGCCGAGGATCATTCACCGTATTGAATCGCTACCTGGATCAAAACGATCCAACCAAGGTAATCTGTGAAGAACGGGCCAGTTACACTTTGATGATGACCCCGGTAGGCTATCTCATTCTTTGGGATTCAACCTTTTCTTCCGAGCAAGAATTTTATTTTGGCGACCAAGAGGAAATGGGACTAGGATTTCGCGTTGCGACGCCGTTACGCGCCGAGAAAAAGTCAGAAAAGTATCCCAATATTGAAGGGGGCAACGGCACCATCCTGGATGCCAAAGGACGCGCCAACGGGAAAGAAATTTGGGGTAATAGCGCGGACTGGTGCGACTACAGTGGCACTCTCCGTGGTAAACAGGTCGGAATAACCATTTTCTGCAACCCCAAGAATTTCCGACCTAGCTGGTTTCACGCGCGTGACTATGGCCTACTAGAAGCCAATCCATTTGGCCGCGATGCTTTTGGCAAGGGCAAAGTAAGCAAAGAAGTGGTCAAGCCGGGTGAAAAATTACGCCTTCGATATGGAATTCTGCTGCATAAAACTCCACGTGGTACACCAGCCGACTTGGATTTGGCTTACGCTTACTACCTGAAACTGGCTGGCAAAAAGTAAGGTCAGTCACCAGAAGACGGCTCCTGCTTGATGCGCTCGATTCTGCCAAAGAGATGGCCTCCATGGTCCACGGCTTGCCAGTAACCTGCATAGTACCCCTCGTGGATCAAGACTCGGGCGGAAAAGGTGCCTAACCCTGGGATTGGCAACTTGTTGACCTGGATCACCGGTGTGTCACCCGCCCACTCGATCGGCAAAGTCAACGGCAGGGTCAAGTCGTGTTCACCATACTGAATACGAGCCTGGATCAACCAAAGCCCGGATTCCAGTTTGCGCACTCGTTGTAAAAAGTAACGCTCTTCATGCGGCGAAAAGGTGTTTTTTTCACTGGAGTCGGTGAAATGTCCAATCAGCATCGCACCGGAAAGATTGTTGGTAAAATCCTGTTCGAGTTCCGTCTGGCTACTCTTAGAGTTCGCCTTCTCAGATGGTTGTCCCTTGGCGGTACCATTCCTGCCAAGAGCCACAAGCACAATAGATGCAAGCAAAATAACTCGAAGTGACACAGAAATCATGGCTTTATCCTATTTCCCTTACACGGCAAACTTACAATTTGCTCAAACGGTGCGCGTATTATTTATCGGTATATGCCAAATGTCCGATCGAGCCGTGAGCGGTTCCAGGCAATTTTTTCCTTGGCAGACATGCTGGCGAAATCGGGTGTCTCTTCCACAGTCGCAGGAGTATTCCCTCGAGCCTTAGAGAGATCCGACGTAGAACTACTGTCACCCCCATACGCGCTTCCACGACTCGATGCACTCAAGTCGTCCTCCAAGGAACGATAAGAAGCGATGCCAAGCTGCTCCAACCCGGCATGATAGGAACGCACCGCCTCAGCAGGATCGTCGAGATCCCCGTCAGCCAACCAGCGCAGGTGCTGGATGAAGGAAGGTTGATGCTCGCTGTTGTTAATCATGCGTCCATAGAGGGCAACACGAGCACCATACTTTTTAGCTTCCCACAACTGGTGAAACGAGTCGTAGGTGGTTCCCGAGGAACCACCCAGGATGCCTACGATCAGAGAGCTGTCGTAGCTAACCAACTGCTCCATGGCGGCTGGTCCATGGTAGGCCACTTTCAAGAAAACAGGGCGGCCTTTTCCCACGACTCCCGCCAGCGTGCGGGCAATGGAATCGTTAATAAAGCGTCCCAAATCCGCCACCGGTTGGGCGGGCAAGTTGGGGTCGAATATTTCTAAAAAATGTCGAAAACCCTTACGCTCAGCTTCAACTCGAAAAAGGTTGTAGGCTTGAAGCGTTTCGGCGTCGCGTGTCACGCAATTGTTGTAGGTGACCGAATAGAGCCCCAGATCGACCCCCAGTTGTCTCTCATCCGCCTGGCAATCGGCTTTGCCACACATGGCATGGTCAATGGTAGCGGTACGGAAGGGTCGGGCAGCCGCCTGCGGATAACTGCCTCCGGCCGCCAGCCAAATATCGGTGGTGTCATTGGCCCTGATTGCCGGGGTCACATGGCTACTGTCGAAAAGTCGATCGCCCAGAGTCAGCACTTCGCTGGTGCTGGCGCTCATCAACATGATATCGATCAGGCCTTGAGCAACATTCTGACGAATTATTTCCCGATATTCTTGCAGCGAGCGAAAAGTGCCTTCTTCGGCATGATGCTCAGGACTTTTCCCAGGAGCCGCCATCCCCCCACCCATATCTGCGTCTTTGGCATCGGCTAGTATAAAGTCACCGCAAGATGGATTGGCCAAAATGCGAGCCAACTTGGAATCGAGAGATTTTGTCGTCATCAGATCAATTTACTTGTTAGAAAGGTCAGGCAACTAGTGTCTGTTCAAGCCTTACTTTTAGGGTTACCACATCATCAAGTACTTTCAGAGTTAGATTTTAACCCTACGTCAACCCTAAAAGATAAGTTTGACAAAGGACTAGTTAGCGTACCTTATAGTGGTTCTCTAGGATTCCTCAAGACCCACACCAGCAGTGCAACAGGTGCAATCGGTACATTCGTGCCTTCTTGTTGGCCCTATCAATTACTTCTCGCCTGTAGCTGGCATGCCATTCAACTACCCAGGACCTTGCCCCCAGATATGCTGCACTGGCGTCTTGTGACCCCAGACAATCTGATCCACTTGCATTTCCAACGCGTGAGCTATTTGCTGTCGTTGTTTGGGACTGGGAGTCCAACCTCCAGTTGCAATGGCTGTGACTATCGATTCTTCCAAACCCGACTTTTCGACGAGTTGGTCTATCGATAAACCCTGCTCAATGATTATTTCCGCAACGCTCTTCACCTCAATGTACCTCTATATTTGGCGGCGAGACTCGGTTTAAACCGAGGGGTTGTTCGCAAATTTCATACGCTAGTCGATGCGAAACGACGAAGGCATCTTCTGCTGTGACTGAAACCGTCATAATAACAACACAAACTGGATTTGACAGCATTGCCAATGGATTACTTGGGCGTACAGTCGACGTATCCATCTGCACTGCAACAACTTGCGGCATTTACGCAAAATAGGAGATGCTCGCTTGTGCTTGCAGAATGTGCAAAATTGTGTAGTATAGGAGCCCAGTGTTGGCTCTCTTGCCATCACTGGACGGTCTGTTTGCTGAGCATTGCAGTACCCATTGGGTTACAGTACCCATTGGGTTATCCGGCATTGGGTTATCCAGCATTGGGATGATTAGCTTGGAGTTGATGTTTAGCCAGACTTTGCTTATGGGATCGTCGCATCAGTGAGTGGTTACAAAGGTGGAGTTTTACCTACGGCAATCCCGACAAATAGTAATTTAACCTCGTCTGTTCCACGGCAGGTGTATCAATTTCCTTCCCGGGAAATGGTCCTCGCTAGAATTATTCTGCGTGTGCCTGCCGCGAATTAAATATGGAGATGTCCCTATGTCTACCGATTTCATAGAGCGCCCGACCAGCAAAACCGCAAGTCAACCTGCGAGTGACGATTTTCCTTACGTTGGAAAACCGACCACTTGCGACGGCGCGGAAGCTGTGGTCTGGGTAGAAACTCAGATCAGCCAAGGGTCAGGTGCCTACCCTATCACCAGTTCAACCACGATGGGCGCTGGCTTCAACGTGGCCGTCAGCAATGGCATCCCCAACCTTTGGGGCGAACAACTGGTGTTTGTCGAGCCTGAAAGCGAGCACTCGGCAGCAACCTTCTGTGAAGGATTTGCATTGGCCGGTGGTCGCGTAACCAATTTCACCTCGGGCCAAGGGCTGGTCTTGATGAAAGAGGTTCTCTACACCATTTCAGGCAAGCGATTGCCTGCGGTGTTCAATATCGGTGCCCGCGCGCTTACCAGCCATTCGCTCAATGTCCATGCAGGACACGACGATGTCATGAGCGTGGCGGATGTCGGTTGGGGTATGCTTTTAGGCCGCAATGCACAGGAAGCATGCGATTTGTGCCTGATTGCGCGCCGGACCGCAGAGGCGTCGTCGACACCGTTCTTCAATGTTCAAGACGGCTTTCTGACGACACACACGGTGGAAAGCGTACGTCTGCCCGAGTCTGAATTCATGAAAGAGTTCATTGGCGACCCTAAAGACAAGCTCATCAATTTGATGGATCCGAGCAACCCGATTATGTCTGGCCCGGTTCAAAATCAAGATTCCTACATGAAGGGAAAAATTGCCCAACGGTGGTACTATGAAAGAGTCGGACCGGCTCTGGAAGAAGCTTTTGAAGAATTTTATCGCAACACGGGGCGCAAGTATGATTTTGTCATGCCTTACCGTTGCGAAGATGCCGAGTACATTCTGGTCGGCATGGGCAGCTACATGGAGACCGCTCAGACGACGGTAGATTACCTGCGGGATGTCAAAGGGGTGAAGGCTGGTTGTTTGAATATTTACTGTTTCAGGCCATTCCCCATGCGACAGATTGTCGAAGCATTGAAAGGCTGCAAAGCATTTACCATCATCGAACGGATGGACGATCCAATGTCGACCACGGGAAACCACTTGACCCGTGAAGTGAAGGCCGCCTTCTGCGATGCACTGACAGGGCAGGGGGGGCTGGAAAAAATCGACCGTATCCCGCAGATCTATCACGGCGCCTGCGGCCTGGGTAGCCGCGACATGCGTGCCGGGGACATCATCGCCATTTTCGACAACATGGCCGAGGAAGGGCAAGATTTCTTCTGTGTCGGAATTGACCATGCATTGTCCCTGTCCATGGGAGAAGATCCAGACTTACGACCCGATGAAGCATTTTCCATGCGTGGCCACTCGGTGGGTGGATTCGGCTCGGTTACCACCAATAAGGTAATTGCTACAATTGCCGGCCAGGTCTTCGGCAAAGATGTCCAGGCTTATCCCAAATACGGATCAGAGAAAAAGGGCCTGCCGACAACCTACTACCTGACCATCGCAGATAGCCACATCTATTCACACAGTGAATTGAATTTTGTCAACTTAGCTGTTCTCAACGACACCAACGCAATGTTCAGTGGCAATCCTCTGGTTGGCATGGTCGAAGGCGGTGCCGTATTCATGCAGAGCCACTACTCGAATCCCAAAGATGTATGGGCGCGTATACCGGCCGAGCATCAACAGACGATTCGCCAGAAAAAGCTGCAAGTTTATTATGCCGACATGGTTGAAATCGCACGACAGGTTGCCTCGGTCGCTGACCTGGAAATGCGTATGCAAGGCATCGTTTTGCTGGGAGTTTTTCTTAAATTGACACCATTCAGCGAAATCAGCGGCATGTCCGACGGACAGGTGTACAAAGGTGTAGAAAAAGCTCTACGAAAGTATTTTGGAAAGCGGGGTGAGCAGGTAGTCCAGGACAATCTGACTTGTGTCAAACGTGGCTACAGTGAAATGCAACAGATTCCACCAGAGTTAACAGACAGCTAATCGGGTAATCGACCCGACTGGAGTTTGTCGCAGCCTCTCGCGGACAATAATCACTTCGAGTGGCTCAATTCAACAGAAATATTGGCCAACAAAATATCGAAATAGAGTCCCTTTGGACTTAATACAAAAAAGGAAAACGTTATGGCAACCGCCGAAGAACCTCGGTCCATGAATGTGCCCAACGAGCGCGATCCGCACAATAACAATAGCTATGGCACGTTGGTTGATAGCGAATACATCGAAGTCGACTTGCCGGTACTGGACGTGATCGACTTTAATGACCGCATCATTCGCTCCTATGAGGCGGGCAAAGGCGAAAAACAACTCCCGGCCGATCTGTCGGTCGCCCGCTCGCTGATCCCTGCAGGCACCGCAGCCTTACGTGACTTCAGCTACGTGGCTCCTGATATTCCGGAATATATTGCATCGAACTGCACTGGCTGTATGGATTGCGTGACGGAATGTCCAGACACGGCCATTTTGGGGAAAGTTCTGGCCGAGCCGGACTTGGAAAACAAGCTCAAAGAGATCACCGGCGACGAAGATCGTCAACTGTTCGAGCAGCAGTGGTCGACTACCCGAAAATATTATGATGGCCCCAAAAAGAAGGGCAAAGAAGGGGGCCGCTTTGCGATCATTATCGACCCGTCCAAATGCAAGGGCTGTGCCGAGTGTGTTACGGTCTGTGATGATGACGCCCTGAAGATGATCCCCAAAAGTGATCCATTGATGGAGTCAATTCGCAAGAATCACCGTTTTTTCAAGCAAGTCGGCCCCTCCGACGAGTCGTATATTAACGACAATTTGCTGATTGATCTCATGCTCAAGGAAAAAACACATCTCTACGTAGGTGGAGCCGGTTCGTGCGCCGGTTGTGGCGAAGGAACCGCCTTACGAATGTTGTGTGCAGCAACCGGAACCAAGCATGATGACAACTGGGGCATCGTCGCAGCGACCGGATGCAATACGGTCTACACGTCAACCTATCCATACAATCCTTATCTCATTCCTTGGACCAACTCACTCTTCGAAAATGCTCCCGCAGATGCCATGGGAGTACGGGCACGCTGGGACCAGATGGGCTGGTCGGACTACCCGCTTTGGTGCATTGGTGGTGATGGTGCCATGTTCGACATAGGTTTTCAGTCGCTCTCGCGCCTGTTTGCCTCCGGCATGAACATCAAAGTTTTCGTCCTCGACACACAAGTCTATTCCAACACCGGGGGACAAAGTTCCACCAGTACTTTTACCGGCCAAAATGCCAAAATGAGCTTCCACGGCAAAGTCATTGATGGCAAACAAGAACGGCGCAAAGAGATCGCACAAATTGCCATGATGCATCCACGCACCTATGTGGCTCAAACCACCTGCGCGCATACCAACCACTTTTACAAAGCGGTCCTCGGCGCGCTAGAATTCGATGGTCCTGCGATCATCAATTGCTACACGACCTGCCAGCCTGAACATGGCGTCGCTGATCACATGGCCGGCGAACAGGCCCGTCTCGCCGTCGATTCGCGGGCATTTCCATTGATGGTCTTCGATCCGCGTAAGGGCAGCAAAATCAAAGAGCGACTCTCGCTTCAAGGCAACCCTGCGGTGAAAGCAGACTGGTACAAAAACCCCAAGTCGGGTGATACGGTCGATTTCGTTGACTTTGCCCGTAGCGAAGGCCGCTTTTCCAAACAGTTCGATGGCGATGGCAACCCATCAGATACACTCCTGCGAGCCAAGCAAGACCGCCTAGAAAATTGGCAGTTGCTGCAGGAACTGGCGGGTATAATTTGAAAATTAGCTGACGACTTTCCAGCCGTAGTCGTGGTAGTCGGCTTCCGTCGGTAGTCTTAGAGTATCGCTTGCCTATTTACCCTCTCAAGAATACCAACACATAAACAGTGGCCAGTGCTATTTGTACCAACGCAAAGGGCAGGGCAAGCTTCACAAATCCGGCAAACGTAAGCTTCAGCTGGTGTTTGTGAATGATGGTAACCGCTACCAGCGTCGAAGCGGAACCGATCGGAGTGATGTTGCCTCCTAAGTTTGCACCGAAGACCACCGACCACCACAAGGGTGAGTCCGGTTCAGTACCGAGGCTGCTCAAAATCTTAGCCAGCATGGCAGCTAATGGAATGTTGTCGGTCACTGAGCTAAAGGCGGCCGCAGCCAATAGTATGGCTCCTGTTCCGATCAAATCTCCAAGACCGATCACCTTTTCTAACCCGACACCGATCACCGTCAATACGCCCGCGTGCTCCATGACATTAATCACAACAAACAGGGCCATGAAGAAGCCAAGCAAGTCCCAATCCAGGGCCTTGTAAAACTGGTCTGCAGTGGATTTATATCGAAGCAACATGATGACAGCAAACGCCATTGCCACAAAACCCATCTGTAAATCACTGATGTAAGGCAAGTAGCTGGTAGTGGCGATGGTTGTGATAAATAACACCAACATGGCGGCACCAAACCAGAAAAACCCTTGGCTTTCGATGCCATCCTTCTCATCGAAGCTGGAAACCAACTCAGCAGCTTCTAACTTTTGCTCACTCGACTGAAGACGCTTAATACCAAAGCTCCATGCACCCATCCAGATCGTAAGTATGGTAGCGACCAATACGTAAGGAGCAGCACATTGAAAGAAAGTGACAAAACTAATCCCGGCCTCGGTACCCACGATAATATTGGGCACAGAACTAATCAGCGTTAGCATGCCACCCACATTGGTGAGCAGACCTTCCACCAGTAAAAAGCCCAGCAACAAATTGGAACGATTGAGTTTGTCGAGTGAAACGGCCGTGAGCGATCCAACGATGATCATGGCCGTCACATTATTCAGCACTGCAGAAAAGACCACCGTCATGATACCATAGGAAGCCAATAGCCAGAGCGGGTCGCCACCGGTGGCTTTGGTGACCTTAATAGCGATCCAGGTAAACAACCCGGACCTGCTGGTAATGTCTACGAAGAGACTCGAGCCAAGAATGATCGCAATGACGCCCCAATCGACCGCGGGAATGTAGACCGGCATGGAAATGGCGTGGCCGCCAACGTGTACTTCACCTTCGTTCCCATTTGCCGTTTGACTATCTTGATGACTACCCGTCACGGAGGTTGGTTCATGACTGCCAACCACTACTTTTTCAAAGGGCAGTATCTCACAAATAGCTCCGAGCAGCAGACAGAGAATCGCAAAAGTGGCGGCAATTACGGACTTCCTGGCGTGCAATTTTTCTTCCAGTGCCAAACAAACAATCAGCCCAATTAAGATGACAGCGAAGAGGAGTGTCACGCCTCCGGAGACAATATGTGCTGATACAACTTGTTCTGTTTGTGACAAAAGCATTAGTACGTACGCTCCTTCGTGAATAGGTTTGTGCAGACTCACCTGCTTTATCAAACAAATCTTTTTCGCCAGCGATCATCATACAGATCCAACTCATTCCAGGAAGGTAAAGATTGCTGGCGGAAAAGTTCGGTTTGAGCAGACTCAATTTACAACATCAAAATGGGCGAATCTTGCAACTCAACACAAAGTGGATAGGCCAGGCCATGCATGGCCAATTGGTCCTCTTGTTTGGTATTCAGCACCAACAAGTCGACATGATGCTTCTCAATCAACCGTTGGTAATCTTTTAAGCTATGCCCAACCGTGACCATTTCTACAATCTCAATAGGCAATCCGGCCTCCGAAATAACCTGACTGCAGGAACTGATATAATCATGCGGCTCCGCGAGCAACTGCTCCATGATTGCCTCACGAGCTGCGTCGGTTTCGATGGATGGAATCTTGCCGATAGTTTCCATGTACCGTTCAAAAACGGTTTGGTCCTCGACATGGGCAAGCAACAATCGCCCTTTGGCCGTGGTCAACCTGGCCGCATAGCTTACCAGGTGATTATCACCGGTTAAGTGGTCCGCGATCGCCATCACCGTATTGGTATTGGTGGGAATCACTGCCTGACGGTAGGGACCTGGAAGCACCAATATGGGAACGTCGGTGGCTTGAGAGAGAACGTCGAGGTAGACTCCGAGACTGTAGGGATAATCGGCAACCGGCGCATGAAGGTTACGAAATGTACACACCAAATCCGGCTTAAGCTGATCGATCCGAACAATCACATCACTCACGGCCTGATGCTCATGACCGCAAATCAAATGCCAATTGATTTCGTTTTCCAACAAGGTATTATCAAGAAAGTCGACCACCTGAGCCATGAATTGCTCGGTCAGTTGTTGGTCTGCGTCGGAGACAACCAGCACGGAGTCGAGATCCACTTTTTCTAGCTGGAATTTCTGTTTATCCGCCTTTTTGAAGATACTTTCAAACTGGTCAATATTTGTCATCACTGGCCCCAACTTGTCAAAATGCAGTTCCCATCTTAGACAAACTGCGTGTTCGTATTCTAGTAAATTCTCAATTGCCACTCGCCTTTGGAGTCATGCTATATTGCAGTGAAAATTGGTGCTGGTCACGTTCCTTGACGATTTTTGTCGCAGTACAAAGTTTTCCTTTGATAGGATCCCAGGTCCGAACTTCGATCATGTTCTTCTCTGGAACAAACTGCATCACACGAAGGCCATGGGTGCCGTAGTCCGATAACACTTCGTGGATTGGGTTGCCATGTGTGCCGACATTTGTCTGCCGCATAGCCTGCGTTCGACTCTGATCACCACAGCAAATCATGAATAGGTTGAGATGCTTGCAAAAACACTTGTCCCACATCTGTTGGGGGGTGTTTCCGCGCAGCCCATGGCACTTCTTCCAGTTCATCCGACCTTTGGGATCGTCATAGTATCCTCGAGGCTTCGTTGGCCTTTCGAGGGGACCAAGCCCCATGTGAGTTGTGATCATGGCGCGTCGATCGGAGTGCTTATCCAAAACCCTGTCAGCCCAAGCCAACACATTGTCGGGGGCGTTGCATTCCAAGTGTAAAGCAACATACTTTTCACCTACCCCCTCAAACAACTGTATACTGTTGGCGTTGTTTCCCGAAATAGCCTGGTTGTCGGAAGGGTCAACATAACAACCACCATACCATCCAAATTTCTCAAAACGCGACATGGGAAACACTTCTTGAAATAACGTTGAGTCACCGGGACCACCAACCATGTCATGGTTACCAACCGAGATACCATAGGACACCAGGCCATGCAGTCGGTCCATGCAGCGTCGAGCAACCGCCCACTGCTCCCGATTGTTTTTGTCTACGATGTCGCCCACATGGCTGACAAACACGATACGTTGCTGCTTCAAATTTGCCGCGATCCAGTTTGTCCAGGCAGCAAAAGTTGGGTTTGTTACCGTACGCTGTATGCCCTCGCCTTGACGGGGAGCGGAATTCGCATAATGCTGCGTATCAGGAATGACCACGATACTAAACGTACCCTCTGGAGCCCGCGGCAACTCATCTGCGTGAGATTTGGTTTTAGTTTGGGGCAGGAATATGCCTAACATCAACATAAAATAAGCAGCATGAAAAATGGATCTCGTTGTTCTGTCACGAGTGAGACATAGCATCTAGCAACTATCCTTAGCAAATGAGTGATTGAAGCGAATAGCTCGTGTGAGGAATCAATGCGATTCTATCATCTGTTGAGTAGAAACGCATCTCCAATTGATGTAGTAATGGCGATGGTAGATAATCTGAGAATGCAATAAGAGAAAGAGAACAGAACAATCATCCACGATAGGTAACTGTGGTTTTTGCGTGTCCACAAAGCAGGTCGCAAAATTCACCATAACATTTTCTTGTCGTACAATTAGCAAGCATCTACATCTGTTACAAAGAGATTTCTGAGGTTGAAATCCAAGGCTGGCAAATGCCGTCGCTCCGCGACTCAGAATTGGATTGACCACTGACTCCTTTTACAGCCGCGGAGTGGTGACATATGGTAGCCTGGAACTTTAGGGCTTGTTGATTTAATCATCCGCTGGGCGTTAGCCCCCGGTTTTGACCTCAGAACACGCCACAAAACCGGGGGCTAACGCCCGGCGGATGATGTGATCGTCACCTTTTGGCATTAAATCAACATGCCCTTTAGTCTCAGAAACTCATGCATATTGCTTTGAGTCGTGGAGCGACGGCACGTGGGACCCAAGCTGCATTTGAAAAAAATCCAAGGCAAGGCCTCCAGATTGTTAATACAATAGATAGATCAGTGTGTTGCATTTTGCAGGCGTGTCAATGATAATCATCTACAACCCACACAGATCCCATTATTCTACAAAATATCCAAACTAGGCAGAATTGGAGAACGCCATGGACGAAACAACACAAAATGTATCTTCACGCCGTGAATTCCTCAAGACCACCGGCCAGTTTTCGGCAGCAACGACTTTGGCCGGATTGGCCGTCTCCAATGTTCATGCAGCCGGGGACGATACAATTCAGATAGCCTTGATCGGTTGTGGTGGCCGCGGCACCGGCGCTGCGGCTAATGCAATGTCGGTGGTCCAGGGTCCTACCAAACTGGTCGCCATGGCCGATGTGTTTGAAAACAATTTGAGCAGCAGTTACAGCAACTTGAAAAAAGAGTTTGCTGACCAGATTGATGTACCGCAAGAACGTCAATTCGTCGGTTTCGATGCCTATCAAAATGCCATGGACTGCCTACGGCCTGGAGATGTTGCCATCTTTGCCACACCGCTGGCATTCCGGTGGGTGCACTTTGCCTACGCCATCGATAAAGGCCTGAATGTGTTCATGGAAAAACCATTAACCGCCGATGGGCCTACTTCTCGCCGGATGCTCAAACTGGGTAAAGCATCGGAGGCGAAAAACCTCAAGGTTGGGGTTGGATTGATGTCCCGTCACAGCCGTGCACTGCAAGAACTGCACCATCGCATTGAGGATGGTGAAATTGGGGACATCATGATGATGCGTGCCTACCGAATGGCAGGACCACTCGGTTCCGCCTTCTCAGAAAAATGGCCTGGGAAGCCAAGTGAGCTGTTATGGCAGATTAAAAATTTCCACAGTTTCATCTGGGCAAGTGGTGGTAGTTACAGCGATTTTAATATTCATCTCATCGACCATTGTTGCTGGATGAAGAACTCCTGGCCGGTCAAAGCACAAGCGTTAGGTGGTCGCCATTATCGCAACAGCCCCCAAGGCAAACCGTACGTCGACCAAAATTTTGACTCGTATTCGGTCGAGTACTCCTATGCTGACGGTGCCCGACTCATTCTGGATGGGCGCAATGTTGCAGGAGCCCAGTCGATTTACTCCAGCTACGCCCATGGCACCAAAGGCATGGCAATCGTCTCCAAGCATGGTGACTGCGGCATGCCTTCGAGTACTTACAAGGGCCAGAACCCAGTCAATGAAAACTTGATTTGGAAATCACAGGTAGCCCAAGATCAGCGAAGTCCTTACCAGAACGAATGGAACGACCTGATCGACGCCATTCGCAACGACAAGCCCTACAACGAATTGGAACGTGGCGTCAAAGCAAGCCTGGCCACCTCCTTAGGCCGGATCGCGGCTCATACAGGCAAGGAACACACCCTGGAAGAACTACTCAACTCCGACCACGAATACGCACCTGGCGTGGACAAATTGACGATGGATTCGCCCGCCCCATTGCAGGCCAATGCCGACGGCAAATACCCCATCCCACTGCCGGGGATCGTCACCAAGCGGGAGTACTAACTGACCAATCTTTTCAGGAGAACATAAAGGATGATGCAGGTTGGTCTTGGATCGCCAAGTTGGTCTTGGCTCGCGCGGGCGGCAGAATTTCGTCGATGCCACCACAGAAATTAGTATCTCCAATAGTGCATTTACTAGATTCCAAGGTTTCCGACAGGCACCCAGAAAGGGCAGCCCTGTGAATGTGTCAAGTAGCGGTCTTTCTCTTTGCAAGAATGCGAGCCGTTGATACGTGGTTGGATCTTCCCGCATAGATTCGTTCCGGTCGTGGTTGCTTTGGTCCGCGCAGGTGTTTCTGGTATTTCGATAGGTCAACATAGTGGGCCAATTCTTTGAGTACCCTTGCTAGTTGAGAGGCATTCATGTCTCGAAACAGAGTCCAATGCTTTGGTGGAATGGCAATCATCATTCCCGTATAGGTCTTGGAGATCTCCAGAGATCGGTAATTTCCTGATATGTTCTCTTCCACCTCGTCCGTCCCATGCACAGAACGTAATGCAGCCTTGATCACTGAAATGCCATTGTAGGCGACAAGTGCCAGGCAGAATGCGAATACGGCCGCCTTGGGGTAACCCAGGGTCTTGATTTCGTAGGTGAGTGTTTCGGTCAGCTCTTGGAACATGGTTTCTATAGTCCAGCGTTTCCTGTATAAATCAGCCAGCTTACACGAATTGCCGGCCTTCTTGGGAACATTGGTCAAGATGTGGAGCTCGGTGTCACCGTCCCGCGTCGGTTGGTACAGTTTGACGGTGATTCGTCGGATTGCCAACGTCGCCCCGGTTTTCGAATTAGTAATCTCCATGGATTGCTCGTAGACTCTCCCAGTCTCGATGCGATGTTCTGTCGCCGAGAAATGGTTGCCGTCGAGAATCTTCGTGCGGTATCCTGTGCAAAGCGACAATGCTATTAAACAGACGACAATCGTCCTAACCCAATAATTCCTTCGTGCTCTTCGTGTCCTTCGTGGTGTTCTCATGCACCTGGATGGTAACCGGAGAATATTACCACGAAGGGCACGAAGGATGGAGTTTGACGAACTTTCGAATCGGGTAATCGGATGTGCCATCGAGGTCCACCGCGAACTGGGCCCCGGGCTACTCGAATCTAC
>JBDOMT010000139.1:0-4197 GCA_039831705.1 Pirellulales bacterium
TCAGAGGTGGATAACCTAGCCGTCGGAGGGCCTTTTTGCAACAACGAATGAATGGGAGACAGAATGCCCAAATCGAACTCGGAAATGATAAACATGCAACCCGCTGATTGCTGCAGCACTCGATGACGTGCAGCAAGATGCCCATCTCGCAGGCCCACGAAAATCGGATTGGGTGCGTCAGCTTGTAGGCGAGAAAGTAGTCAACCCGGTTTGTGAACAGGCTGCTCAAGCTTTTCCGACTCAGCCGTAGGCTGCGTAATGGTTTGTCAGCCAGGAATGTGCGAAAAAGTCGCGCAAGAACATTACTTATTCGCATATACATTTGCGTCACAACGAGCTATTTGCGCTGATTCCGCGTGGCCGTGATACGCGATTTCGCAGCAACGTTGCCCCTAATGCGAGTCCTATACAGTCATTCGGTTTTTATAAAACGCAGATGGGATCTGCGCAGTAACAGAACCGCTCGCCCGGTTAGGGATGATCAGGCGGGTTTTTTTGCAGGGGATCATGTAGCACAGGAACGTTTTTCGTTCTACTTTGATAGTACTGGAATCTCGTGTGAACGCCGATCGAAAAGTGCAGCGCTTTTGCGGGGCGTATCGCCGATCGAAAAGTACAGCGCTCATTACCCTTACTCGCTGATTCTGAGCAAAACTTGCATTGATCGAATGATCGATGCAGGTCAGACACATGTGTAGGCCATTGCCCGTGTGTGGAATCTCAGATCCGATATCCACACCAGTCACCTTACTCATACCCTTGCCAATGGAAGATGTGTTCATGTAAACCATCCCATCCCATCCCGAGGAGTCACTTGGAAAAAGATGCAAAAGACAACCTGCATACTCGAGAGTTTGTTGTCAAAAGAGCATAAAAAAGCAAGGTTGCCTTGCGAGTCTTAACTGACCGGTCGTTGGTCAAGACGCTTAGTGGAAACCTCGAATTGCAATATGACGTTTATTTTCTTGACTGGTCACCCACGGAAAATACCTCGCTGTGATGGGAGGACACCAACAGTCTGGGATGCGGCCTCAGGTCGTTGTTTGCGTACCCCTCTCTGGGTGTGGAAGTCCAGGTGGATTCATGAGATATCTCTCTCATTCCGGTAAGCCTGCAAAAACTTGCTAGCGGCCTGATTCGCGATTGTGCGGAGAAATCGGCAGTCGAGAGGGTCTACGCTGCGGCCTGGCCGACGGTTATGGAGTCCACGTAGTTCCACGGCATCCAGTGCTGGGGGAATTGGGCGATATTTGCCCAGGTAGTAATCCCGGTCAGATGACGAACAGAATCCAATGCAGAAAACATATCGCATGGCTCCGCCTCGTAAGTTTCTACTTAGAGCTTATCCCAGAACCCCCGCCCTACTGAGCGTGGACCAAGTGAATGAGAAGTGCAGCATGGCTAGATAATTATCGGATTTCTTTTCCCAGCGTACAAGTAGCCGCCGAAAACGATTGATCCAAGAATGCGTCCGCTCAACCACCCATCGCCGTGCTTTGAATCGCGGATTCTTTTTCCGCTGTACTTCTTCCTGCCCACGAGATTTGACGTGTGGTTGGTAGTGTCGGCGTTTGAGAAATTTTCGAACGTCTTTCGAGTCGTAGCCTTTGTCGAGGCAGACATGCTGATGCCGACGAGGTGTGGGCTGAGGTCGGTGAATTGGGACGCTGTCAAAAGTTGCATTCAACAGCTTGATATCATGCGTGTTGGCACCGCTTACCTCCACACCCAACGGCATACCGCATCCGTCGGTGAGTACCGATCGCTTAGTGCCCAACTTACCGCGATCAGTCGGGTTTTTACCGGCATTTTCCCCCACCCAGAGGCGATTTGGTCATCGCTCCGTCCACGCTTTGCCAATTCCATTGGATGCCCTTTAGCTCGTCATACTCCAAGAGCGAAGCTTTCCACAGCTTGCGAAACACACCCACTTCAGTCCATTCCTGGAAGTAACGGTGCAACGTGCTTCCTGAACCGTAATCACTTGGGACCGCTTTCCACTGCACGCCAGTACGTAACACATAAAAGCACTAGTGTCCCAGCAATACAAATTGGCAATCTGCTGAGAGACCATTGTAAACGCGGCCGGTGAGCCAGTCGCTACGTCTTCGTTGTCATCCGTGCCCGAACCTAGTGCGGCAGTAATCGCCTTCATGGCTCTCTTGCAACTGTCACAAGTGCGAAGAGTTCGCTGCAAACGCTGAACGCGCATAGTAATGCAAGGATCACTGGCGGTAACTCACAGGCGGACGCCGATGGACTGTCGCCCGCTCATCTGCTTTCGCTCTGCCGCGGAGTGGCTTAGTTCAACTCAACTTTGCGTGATACGTGTCAAATACCCGCCCATTTAGAAATAGTTCTAATGGGTGGGTGGCTTCAATGATGCGCAGCCACCCAGGGATCGGTCTCTAAAAGCTCGATTTTGACGTTTTCTGGGAAGCGTCATCCAACCAAGGTTTTTTGACGGAAGCAAAGAGCCTCCTAAATCGATGGATTGTACACACACTTGTTGAACTGAACGTGTACCACACCTGGATTCCACGTTCGCTCCCTGGCACGTGCCATTGCCTACTGCCTGTTGATTGTGACCAATCCGCCCGATAGAATGGCACGCTCGCAGTCGATCAGTCTGAGCACGGTGTCTTGGGGCGAGGCTGCAGGTAACTTTTTTAAGGAATTGGACAAATGCCAGAAGGTACTATCAAGCGACTTACAGACAAAGGCTTCGGGTTTATCAACACCGGAAGCGAACAGGACATGTTTTTTCACTCGTCAAACCTCGAAGGCGTGAGCTACGATGAACTTCGAGAAGGACAACAAGTTTCATACACCGAAGGACAAGGACCAAAAGGGCCGAGAGCCGAAAACGTCAAGGTTGTCTAACGGAGTTGATAAGTGAGCACGCACCGTTATGCATCGTCACCTCCTAGTGGCAAGGAACATTGCTCCATGGCGAATGTCCCAAGTGTTCACTCGTTTGGGATTCCGAAAATGTGTCCGAGAACCTCGGTACACCTTGGCGGAGGCGGTGCGCCAGGTGCGGACCATCGACCAAATGACCGATGATGACGGGTCGCATCTGATGATAAACTGAGACGTTTGCAGGATTACTTAGTGTGCCTTTGATAAATATTGACATCTCGATTAACGGTTCTGTCTTGCCCGACGACGTTGTTGCTTTTCTTCGAGAAGCGGATTTGAGAGTCGGCCAGTTTGTCAAAAATAGTCCCATCCAAGTCACTGGCTTCGTTCCGAGTAACTTCGTAACGGCCTACCTCGCTCTGCGAGTTATCACTGAAGAGAACCTCGCCCCCGGAACTTCGTTTTGCGAATGGGGGAGTGGTTTCGGCGTGGTGACGTCGCTAGCCGCGATGCTTGAATTTAATGTCTGCGGCATTGAGATTGAGAGAGATCTTGTCGATGCTTCCCAAAGGCTAGCAGATGACTTTGGTCTGCCTGCGGATTTCGTTCATGGTAGCTTTGTTCCTTCGGGCGCCGAAGCCCATCTCGAAGAAGCCTATGCCGGTAACAACTCCGAGTCTTTCTGGCTTGTCACAGATGCGGACGATGCATACCAGCGACTGGGGCTTGATCCCGATGATTTCGACATAGTTTTCTCCTATCCCTGGCCCGGTGAGGAGTGTCTGATTGAGAGTTTGTTCGAGGAATATGCCGCCGAAGGAGCATTGTTACTGATGTATAGCCAATACGATTCTGTGCACCTTCGAAGGAAAGTTGGTAATAGGTCTGGCGGCTTTTAAGGCTTCACACTTTCAACACTCAACACGTACAAGAATCTGAATTTGATGACGCAGCCGAGCAAGACTGGCTGCATCAAACATTCAGTGGCCAACTCAGTAGTTTTTGGGGTGGATGGCGATCAAGTCGTTGCCATTAGTGCTTTTCACACCGATCCCCTGCTGGGTTTGCCCATAACGGATGGGTCAGACACCGAACTCATCCTGGTTACCGATGACGATGGTCCTTCGCTTTCACTCAGTGTCAATGTCGAGGTGGTAGCTGAAGATGCCAGCAACCCGGCCACGCTCGGAACGGTAACGAAAGTTTTAAATGTCGCTAAAGACGCATTGACTCACGTATTGCGTTACCCAAGTACACTCGTTGCCTCATTGAAATGTTCCCAAAATCAAGAGGTCAACGATGGAAAGCAAGGCAAAACGCGAACTTGTAGGAATT
>JBDOMT010000335.1:0-4177 GCA_039831705.1 Pirellulales bacterium
ATACCCGTGCACATCCGACGTAGGAAACGGTAGTTAGTAAAAGTTGGCGGACACATCGCGGGCTGTAAGAGATGCCGGTTGATCGTACCATTCCCAACCGCCCATTAGAGGTATGTCAAAATGGGTCTATTGATGGCACAGCGGGTGAGTCGAATAGACTATTCAGACGGTAGCCGCGTAGTTAACCGTACCTGCGGTGCGCCTCGTCGTAGGTTAATCGAGGGGCACGTATTCGGCTTGCTGTCAGCTTCTCGCCATTGGGATCTAAATACACCCGTCCCGTGCGCTTTTTGCCAATCCCGACGTTTAGAGCGTGGATGTTGAAGATGAAGGCTGGCTCCGACGTCGCCTTGAACCAGTGTACGTTATCTTTGAAGTCCGAAACGGTGGAATAGTCGCCGGGAGCAAACCGCTCATCAATCGTCGAACGAATGATCACATGATCTTTTTCGTCCTCTAGGCGATCGTAATGGCGTCCGTGAAATTCACCCTTAAGAATGATAAAGGCTGTGGCCATGTTATTGTGCCCATGAGGTACCACTGATCGGCCTTTCTTGAGGGCAAACACTTGCTTGCCATACGCCAATTTCTCCGGTACGCCTTCCAACTGCCGGAATGAGAATCGCAAACTGCGGGCGCCACGCTCTTTCAGTTTTACGTTTTTCGTCAGTTTATCGAAATCTATAAGTCCCAATAACTCTTCCAAATCTACTTGTGCGAAGAGCTTTTCAAGCTGGTCTTGCCAAATGATCTGGGAGACTTTTTGGTCCTTCAGATAAAATCCCAATTGGTTGACATCGCTTAACCAGCGGGCAGTGATGGGCCTAACCTTTTCGGCAAATGCGTTGCATTCGAAGAGGGTTTCAAACAGCGAAAAGGTAAGAAGTGATCCCAAAACGTTCCGCGTGAACGAACGACGTGAAATCTCGTCCATTTCAACTCTCCCTTCATACAGGTTGGCTTTTGTCCCGAGATTTTAATCGATCAACGTCACAGATGCCAGATGTGGGCGGAGGCAGGGACCCATCGTGGTTCTTAGAGCGCACGAGCGGTATAGGGAAACTTGTGTATTATTGCCTCCGGAGCAGTCACGAATTATCTTTAATTTCTACGGAATTGTTAGAGGTTCTCTCTGGACTCTCTCATTCGGTTCAAATGTTGGTTTGCTGATGCTTCTCAACAAACGTCAAAATCGTTTAGAAACAGCGCATCAGACGAACGCGCATCACTGGGGCAAACCATTCATTAGTGGCGTGTCTAATACGGTGGTTAGTTGGGACTTGCAGCGGCCAATGAGAAATAAAACAACAAGGTGGCCCTGTGATTCCCCGTTCCTGAACTTAGGCAACTAGCCAATGAGGGTCACTCCTGGGTTGCGAAGCAAATTGCCGTTCGCTGCTCAGGAAAAAATGTCCTGTGTCATGAACGCAGACTGTACCAGGCTAACGGATGTCGTCTGTACTATGTATTCATCCAGTCTGTGGATGTGGGACGGGTTCTCAGTGCATTTGCCTCGGGATCGTCAACGAATTCTTCTCTGTCCGGATTCCACTCCAGCGGTCGGCCCAATTTCATCGCAATGCTGCCGGTGAGCAACGTGGTGCTCAGGCGGTGTAGTGCTTCGGCGTCGTAGTTGGGTTTGGCTCCCAATCGGACACAGTCGAGGAAGTTGCGATGCTCGTACGGCGGGCGTGGCCACATCTTGTTGTCGGCGTACGTTTGCTCAAAGATCGTAGGGTCGTGGGCTTTGAGTTCGCCCATCCAGCCTTCATTCCCGCACCAACCGTCGGAACCCTCTAACTTAATGCTCGGGCCGATAGATTTTACGTGCATCATAACCCCGTTGGCATATGTGTAAGTCAGATCAAACTGGTTCGGGACGTTGTTCATACCGTTTTCAGGAATGATGCCCGTGCCCTTGACCTTAATCGGACTGGTGTACTCGGCAAAGTTGGCGACCTGTGCTGTGTCACACATATGCATGCCCCAGTCGGTTAGCGTGCCAGCGGCATAGTCTTCAATTTGCCTCCAGCACTGTATGTCGGTTCGATTCTGGCAATATGGTTTGTAGGGTGCCGGCCCCAGCCACAGCTTGTAATTGAAGCCCTCCGGTACAGGAGATTCTGGCAGGATTTCCCAGACCTTATCCTTATATGGCAGGCCAACATGGATGGTGTGCAGTTTGCCAATCGCTCCGTTGCGGACTACCTCGGCGAGTTTGTGATAATGGGGGACAGCGCGGTCTTCCAAACCGGTGGTGAAAATACGTCCGGTTCTTTTCACGGTATCTACTAGATCGCGACCTTCCTTGATCGTGAGAGTCGGTTTTTCACAAATGACGTCTTTTCCTGCTTCCAACGCCATAGTTGACATCAGTGCATGCCAGTGATCGGGAGTGGAAATGCACACAGCATCAATGTCTTGCCGGGCCAGGAGTTCTCGGAAATCATCAGTAATATAGCAGTCCTGATTCCCGTAATGCTCGTTGACAGTATTTCCAGCACTCTCGCGGGCTTCTGGCTTAACGTCACACACTGCGACGATCTGGCAATCATCTTGCGTGAGAAATCCTAGTTTCAAGTTATAGCTGTGTCCTTGGAGCCCCGTGCCGATGAATCCCATCGTTGTTTTGTTGGATGGCGTCTGGGTCCCCAAAACCCGCGAAGGGACTATCATTGGCGCAGCGACGGCGGAGAGTCCGGTGCGTTTAACAAATTCTCGTCTGGAGTAATTCAACATTGTCTCCTCCTATTCGTTCGCTTTGGTTTGTGATAGGTCACGTATCCAGATATTCCGGTACTCAACCGGGCTCTTGTTGCCTTGAAGGAAAAAAGGAAGTCGCCGCCGATGTGGCGCATAGGGAGTTGGCTCTTTATGGTTTGTGGGTCCGGTCAGCTCCGTGTTGACTTGCACGAAGGCGCCGTTATGCAGCACTGTCATTCTGGCGGATGAAGTGAGCTTATCACCTTCAAATACGGGGGCGGTAAACAAGACATCAAACGTCTGCCACTCCCCTGGCTTGCGAGCGACATTCACCAAGGGTGGAGTTTGGCCATACAACGCGCCTGCCGATCCATCTGGATATACCTTGCAACTGTACGAATCGAAGACCTGAAGTTCGTAGAGCCCCATGAAATAGATTCCACTGTTACCCATATTCCAGGTCACCGTTGTCGCCGACGGAGACGGAGTCCGCCACTCGATGTGAAGTTGGCAGTCGCCATAGCCCTTCTTGGAAGTAAGGCCCCCTTTTCCGGCGACAACAAAGCCCTCTTTCAGATGCCATTGGTTCTCCTGGAAATGTTCCAGCGAAGTTCCATCGAACAGTATCTCGGCATCCGCCGGTGCAGCCAGAACGCCACGCTCCACATAGCTGCCTGGAATAATACGCGTCGGGTGAGGCCGGGCAATATCGTGGACTTTCCAGGTTGCCCCAGGGATCAACGGATAATTGTCGCTGCCCAGGCATTCATACTTGTGAAACCCATCTTCGGCATAAGCGGCGACAGATAACAGATACATTAGAGAACTAAATGCAAGTGATTTCATGATGCTCGCGAAGGGTGAGAGATTCTCGAGGTGTAACTCATAGAGTTAAGAAACCAGCATTCTAGGTTGCGAGGGGGTTTGTGAAAACTAGTGGGGAGATTGCCCACACCTCGATGCCTGGGTGTGACGATAGTATTCGCCTCAGGTCCTTGCAAGCCAAGAGCCGCTCACTGTGGCCAGAGCACGCTCAGGAGGGTGTGTCTCATGTGTAACTTGGGAGATATGCCTTCGTGCGTAAGGTGGTATCGTCCTGGGCCAGATATGGTGCTGTCGGGGAAATCGACCGCCTGCAATTAGAAGGCAATGTGCCGATGCTTAGCATATCCCCTCCCCACCCAACGGCAGCCGAAGGGACAAGTGCCAAAACCTTCCTTTTCTGACTCACAACACCTAAGTCCTAATATGGACGTAACTTAAGTACTGGGTGTGTCATAAAGGTGTTTTTAATCAAAATGCCAAAAATAGGGGTGATTAGTTTGCGTCCGGCGGAGACATACTGTCTCTTTAATCTCTTGGGGTCTAATTCCCCGCCGCTTGCGGCGCTAACGAAGTGGAGAGGTGGTATATTGCTCATGTGAGCGAATATCTCCACAAGAGTCATAATGTTTCGGTATTGCTATATCACCTG
>JBDOMT010000375.1:0-18754 GCA_039831705.1 Pirellulales bacterium
ACCAAACTTCCTCCGCAGTAGAAATGGCCAAGCCCTTGGTCATCCCGGTGACGGCGGCTCTGGTCACGGGTCGGCGGGCGATTGTCTATGTTGCAATACCAAACACCGAAGTCCCCACCTTCGATGGCCGGGAAATCGTGTTGGGTCCTAGAGCGGGCGATTACTATGTGGTCCGAAGTGGCTTGGGAGAGGGAGAGCTTGTTGTCACCCATGGCAACTTCAAACTCGATAGTGAAATCCAACTGCAAGCCAGGCCGAGCATGATGACACCCCAGGGAGGGCTCACCGCAGGCGATGGCAAAGGGCTGCCAGCACCCTTTGTCCGCCAGATGCGCCAATTGTCCGCCCTCCACACGGCCCTTGACGGTACCTTGGAAGAAAAAAATTGGGCACGCACACGCAGCCTTTATCATCAACTGGGCACCCTGCTCCACCAGGTCGATGCCAGCACGCTGTCTGGCGATGCACTCAATGTGTGGAACGATCTATCGATGCTCCTTACCAACGACGTGGTGGAAGGCAGTGATTTGAATCAACTTCAAGAAGCCCAACGGGTCTACCAATTATTGACCAATCATGTGCACCGGATGCGCATCGTTTTTGGCATGCAGGATATCGAACCTTTGCCATTGCGGATGGAGGTGCCGCCGGAATTCCAGGCAGAGCTGGCGGGCCTGTTGCAGACTTACCTGCAAATCCAGGTTGCACTGGCCGCGGACGATTTCAACCTGGCCGGGCAACGGTTGGTTGACTTGCAGGCAACCGCGGCGGCCACCGATGCAATGCCGATACCCGACCAACAAGCGCGCCAAACATGGGATAAAGAAAAAAACAAACTGGCCAAATTGCTGGAGCATGCCCACCAGCTGGCAGACCTCGAGCAAGTGCGAAAAATGTTTTCGCACTTGTCAAACGAAATGGGCGTGTTGATCGCTCTCTTTGGCTTGGGAGACGAGAGCCCCATCTACCGGCACCATTGCCCCATGGCCCTGGACGGCGCAGGCGCTCAATGGTTTCAAGATCATGAAGCAACCAGGAATCCTTACTTCGGAGCGTCCTTGTTGCAGTGCGCTGACGAAGTGGAAAAATTGTAACAAGTCACTCTGGCCGTACAGGACGCCCCAGGAACCCTATGATCGATAAGACCATTCGCTTCTGTCTGGAGAATAAGCTCATCGTAGCCCTGCTGGTGATGGGCGTGACGGTTTGGGGGGCGATGGTTGCTCCATTCGATTGGAATCTGGGCGCTTTGCCGCGCAGCCCCGTGCCCACCGACGCGATCCCCGACATCGGTGAAAACCAACAGATCATCTTCACTCCCTGGACGGGCCGTTCGCCCCAGGATGTCGAAGATCAAGTCGGCTACCCGCTTACCGTGGCCCTGCTCGGCGTACCCGGCGTGAAAACGGTCCGCAGCTATTCCTTTTTTGGTTTCTCCTTAATCTATGTCATTTTCAACGATGATATCGAGTTCTACTGGTCGCGGACTCGAATCCTGGAAAAATTAGGCCGCCTTTCCGCAGGAACCTTGCCCGATGAGGTGCAGCCGGTACTGGGCCCCGATGCGACTCCCCTGGGACAGATTTACTGGTACACACTGGAAGGCCGAGATCCCGAGGGTCAACCGGTCGGCGGCTGGAACCTGGAAGAACTGCGCACGGTACAAGATTGGTACGTTCGTTATTCGCTCCTGTCGGCGGATGGCATCAGCGAAGTGGCATCGGTAGGCGGTTTCGTCAAGGAATATCAAATCGACGTCGATCCCGATGCGATGCGGGCTGCGCGGGTCAACCTGAACGACATCTTCATGGCGGTCAAAAAGTCGAACATCGACGTCGGCGCACGGACGTTGGAGATTAACAAGGCCGAATATTTTGTCCGTGGCCTGGGATTCGTCGGCTCGATTTCGGACTTGGAAAATTCGGTGGTTGCCGTCAATGACCATGTGCCCATCTATATCAAGGATGTGGCGCAGGTGACTCTGGGCCCCGCCCCCCGCCGGGGCGCACTCGACAAAGGGGGCGCCGAGGCGGTTGGAGGAGTGGCCGTGGTCCGCTATGGATTCAACCCTCTGGAAGCGATTAAAAACCTTCAAAGCCAGATTGATAGAATTTCTCCCGGTTTGCCGACCAAGGTGGTGATTGACTATCACAAAACGTCTCTGGCCGAAGTGCGAGCGTATGCCGAAGAGCACCACTTTAGGGCCTTTACGGGAACGGAACTGAACCATGAGGCCTGGGTCGGATGGTTGAAATCGTTCCCACATGCCGAATGGCCCGTGTGGGCAACCACCAGTCACGTCACCGTGGTCCCCTTCTACAATCGTGCAGGACTCATCTACGAAACCTTGGGCACTCTCAATACGGCCCTCTATGAAGAAATATTGGTCACCATCATTGTGATTTTGGTGGCGGTGATGCACTTGCGGAGCTCCATCCTGATCAGCGCGTTGCTACCGTTGGCCGTGTTGATGACCTTCATCGCGATGAAAATTTTTCACGTCGACGCAAATATCGTGGCCTTGTCGGGGATTGCGATTGCCATCGGCACGATGGTCGATATGGGAATCATCCTTTGCGAAAACATCCTCACCCACCTGGAGGAAGCTGACCCTGAGGAAGACCGCCTGGAGGTCATCTTTCGGGCCACCAGCGAAGTCGGAGGAGCCGTGCTGACGGCCGTTTCCACCACCATTGTCAGTTTTTTGCCCGTGTTCACCATGATCGGCGCAGAAGGAAAATTGTTCCAACCACTTGCCTTCACCAAAACCTTCGCCCTGGCATCCTCGGTTATCGTTGCCCTGATGATCATCCCACCGGTGGCCCATATCGTGTTTGCCGGGCGTATCCGGACCAATCGGCTACGGCAGTTTTTTCTTGTGGCTCTCGGCCTGGCAGGCTTAGCGATCGCCTTGCTGGTGGCCTGGTGGGCGGGGATGATTGTGATTGGGTTGGCCTTGTACGGTCTGTTAAAAAACAGGGTCCCCCTACCCTGGCGTCGAGTTGCGCCCTGGCTGGCAAATGGCCTAGCGATGCTGGCGGTTGGCTATTTATTAACCCGTAACTGGCTGCCGCTGGGCTCGGAACGAGGCATGATCCGCAATCTGTTGTTTGTCGGTTTATTGATTGGAGGTCTGCTCGCCTTTTTCAAGCTGTTTCAAAACTGGCTCTATGAGCCATTGCTGCAGTGGTGCCTGAATCACAAGGGACTCTTTCTCATCGTTCCCGTATTACTGCTGATAGCAGGATTTTTAGTCTGGCAGGGACCGGCCCGTTTATTGGGCCATATCCCTCAGCAATACAACGCACAAACACTTACGCAGGAACAACAGGCGTCTCTTTCCTGGCTCGATCGCACCAAGTACCGTCTGGCCGAAGTCCGATCCAAATCGTGGGTTACCAATTCATCAACAGCCCCCCAAGAGGCGATCGAAAATCAGTCCATCTTGAGAAAATTTCACTGGACCCTCGCCAAGAGTTGGGACGGATTAGGTAGGGAATTCATGCCCTCTTTGGACGAAGGCTCCTACCTCTACATGCCAACCACCATGCCCCACGCTTCCATTGGCGAAGTGCTCGATATCCTGCAACTGCAAGACAAGGCTCTGATGGGCATTCCCGAAGTGGAAATGGTCGTCGGCAAACTGGGGCGGGTGGAGAGCCCCCTCGATCCGGCACCCGTTTCAATGATCGAAACAATCATTAATTACAAGTCGGAGTACATCACCGACTCAGGGGGCTATCGGGCCACCTTTCAAGTCGACCGGGAGGGAAAATTCGTGCGTGATTCGGAGGGCGAACTGATCCCCGACTCTCGGGGCAACCCCTACCGTCAGTGGCGTGACCAAATCCTATCTCCAGATGATATCTGGAACGAAATTATCAAAGCGGCGCAGATGGTTGGAACGACTTCTGCTCCCAAGTTGCAACCGATCGCGACCCGCATCGTAATGCTGCAAAGTGGCATGCGCGCACCGATGGGAGTGAAGGTGAAGGGACCCGACCTGGACACCATTGAACAGGTCGCTCTGCAAATTGAAGAGTACCTAAAAGAAGTCGATACGGTGGAAGCCTCGGCGGTGATTGCCGATCGGGTGGTGGGAAAACCTTACCTTGAAATTGATTTCAACCGCCAGAAAATCGCCCGTTACGGTCTTACCATCCGCGATGTCCAGGATGTGGTGGAGGTAGCCATCGGCGGCAAAAAAGTAACCGCCACCGTTGAGGGCCGCGAACGGTTTCCAGTGCGCGTTCGCTATCTGCGTGAGTTGCGCAACACGATTGAAGATTTGGAAACTATTCTGGTAGCGGGCAAAGATGGATCTCAGGTTCCCCTGATCCAAGTTGCCGACATCAACTACTCGCGCGGTCCACAGGTGGTCAAAAGTGAAGATACTTTTCTGATTGGATACGTCCTGTTTGATAGGGTTCAAGGTCAGGCGGAAGTGAATGTGGTGGAAGACTGCCAGCGCTACTTGCAGGAAAAAATCGACAGCGGCCAATTTATCTTGCCATCCGGTGTGAGCTACACGTTTGCCGGCAACTACGAAAATCAGATTCGTTCACAAAAAACTCTGATGGTGGTTTTGCCGCTGGCTCTGTTCATCATCTTCATGATCCTCTACCTGCAATTTAGATCAACCATCACCAGCCTGCTGGTATTCTCAGGGATCTTGGTAGCCTGGGCAGGCGGCTTTTTGATGTTGTGGTGCTATGGCCAGCCATGGTTCTTAAACTTTGACCTGTTCGGTACCAACATGCAGACCTTGTTCCAGATTCACCCCATCAATCTGAGCATCGCCATCTGGGTAGGATTTTTAGCCCTGTTTGGCATAGCCAGCGACGATGGCGTAGTCATCAGCACCTACCTCGACCAAAGTTTTCGCAACAACCGCATCACCACAATAGGTGAAGCGCGGGAGGCAACCGTGGCCGCCGGTCTGCGCCGAGTACGGCCCTGCCTGATGACCACCGCCACCACCATCCTAGCGCTGATACCTATCCTCACTTCGACAGGCCGCGGTTCGGACATCATGGTACCGATGGCCATCCCCAGTTTCGGTGGCATGGCCATCGAAATTATGACCATGCTAATCGTCCCGACTCTCTATTGTTTGGTCCAGGAGTGGAAACTCAAACTGAATATGGGGCAATCGCTCAATGCCGGAACAGCGTTACTGCCCGCCTGCGGAAAAACAGAGCCGCCATCCCCAGCATGATTCCTGTTGCCGGTTCGGGCACCCCGATCGAGGCTGTGATCGCAGAAGTCTGACCAAATTGTGTTAACACTATCGCTAAATCATCCTGATCCACATCGAGATCTCCGTCCGCATCTCCTCGGACTGCGTGACGCCAACTTGGTATCCGCGTTGCCAGATCAAAAAGTCGCCCCCATCGACATCGCCATCGTTGTCAAAGTCCGCGTTTTCCACAATCGTAACCGGCATTTCATCATACACCACAAGTCCGGTGATCACGTCGCCAAAAACAGTGGTATAGGTGAACACCAAATCCTGGTCAACTTCGGCAGTCGTGGGATCATAGATTCGCCCCAGGCTCTCGGTTCTAGCATCTGTAAAGACTGAACTGCCAGCCAGAAAGAACTCGCTGAATTGGTTGAACCAGCGGTCGCCAGTTGCCAGTTTCGTCGATACCGGGGCCAATTGAATCGAGACCAGCTATGGAGCTTAATCCGACATCACCCACGGGCGCCAGAGTGCCGTTGGCACTGACGATGTCCAGCGAGTTAATCGTTGCAGTGATGACATCGCCACCGGTAATGTCAGCCAGTCCTGTCGACCTATGAACAGTAAGAATTGTAGGGTCGGCAGGAATGAAGACACGCATGTTATCCAGACCCCAATAATTGTCGTCCCTGCCTGGCCAATATAAAATTTCAATTGCATGGTCGTGGCAATGCCGTCGTGCCCCAGGGTAACCCCATCCAACTCCACCGCTTCGTTAAAAGCCTCATCCGTCCGCGTCTTAAAGGTATTGCTGTCGGGGTCGGAATCCCATTCCAACACAGTCTGGAAGGGCCCACCGTCATAGCTCACCTCAAGCGTCGCGGTCTGATTATTGGTCCCATCCTCTTCATCCATCCCCTCCGGACGCCAAATCGAATCGAAGGCCATAAAGACTTTGTTCGCGAGAATACCGGCCGGAATGTTTATTACGGGCCCGGTAGCCAATGCATCGTACCAGTCGGTTGGTGCCAATCTGGAAGAGGGTAAGATGGCAGCGTCTTTCCATTCGTCGGAATCGGCAACCATGATGGTACCCAATCCACGTGTGTATGCAGATCGACCCTGGTCTGCTGTATCAAACCATAACTGTTTATCGACAAACGCCCAGCCATTCCAGTCGGTGACTCCGTCGCAATCCCCCGGATTGACACAAGCCGCGTCGAGCGGATCCGGACTGGTATTGGGTGGCATTAGACTGTCGTCAATCGTCCAGCCATCCGGACCAGTCTCGCTCCATACATTTCCCGCACCGGGATCTTCCTCGGGACTGGCCATCAGCTGGACTGATTCAAAATCCTCAAGGTACAAAACTTGCTGGGCTTGCAACTGCCCGGTTGCCCCAAGCATGACGATCGCCAGGGCACTCACCATCGACCTGCAACGTCGCCTTCTCGTTCGAATGACTCGCTTCAGTTCACAGACGGTCAACAGCATCACTATCTCCCCGCTGGCACCGGCAAGCAATGTTACCAAGGCTCCGGCGCCTTGTAGATTAGTTAAATGGCCATTTGATTTTGAGGAACTCACTGATAAGCTGGCAGCCACTTTTTGTCCCACCAGTGATAGCCACGAATGAAACAAAGCGTACAATGTTCGGGATTCTGATCTGTACGTTATTGGAATAGCAAGTATTTTGTTGTTTATTTTAATACCACTTTTTCGGGCAATTTTGGCAACTTAGTTGAACGCCGGCACTGTGCGGAGCTTGTTCCAGTCAACCCTATGACTAGTTCCGGCTACTAAATCCTTTCGACATGGGGTTCTGGAATAGGATCTTGATGCCCTATATTGGAGCAAACAAAAAGTCTGCCACCAGCCACTAAAGAAGATTGTTCATTCCAATAATGGATTCTCAAGTTTCTAATTCAAAGGAGCTACGAGTCTTTGTCTTGCTGATGCTAACGACCGTTAGCGGTTCGGGCTTCTGTGGAGTGGAGGACAAGTTCGCTCACGCCACGATCATCATTAACTATGAGATCTTTGGCACCAGTGCGTTCGCCCCCAATCTTCTAGGTTGGTCAGAACTGGGCACCACAGGCGCGGGAATTTCCGTGGGCTCGGTGAACGACCCCGCATCGGGGGGAGGTGCAGCTTGGAACGTGGCGGACAATTCGTCCACTCTCAGCCCTATTTATTTTCATGGACTCGGAGCCAATGACCAGTCTCAGGTGGGCCAGGAGGGATGGTGGCTGCGTGTGCGGGCCCATTATCTGACCGGTTATGACTCCGGCGTGAACAGGGGGTTGCAAGTCTACTTTGTTGGCAAGGCTTACAAGGTGTTGCTCGACTTGGATGGTCGGAACGATTTACGCGCCACGCTACCTGGACTTGCCAGCCCTTTGCTTCTCACCCAGGATGGGACCGGCGTGGACGCCTATCATACGTTCGATTTGTTTGCCGATCCACAGAGCACCATGGTGACTTTTCGCTTCGACGGGCGGGAACTGGCTCAGTGGAATGGCGTCAATAGTACGGCCGGCCATCCAGATGTGGCCTTTTTTCGCAAAATATGGGAGAATTTGGGAAGATAGAGGTGTGGTCGTCGAACGAATAGTAAGGCGGCGACTCGTGTACCTGCTTTACTAACCTACATGCTTTTTTCCTAGAGAAAAGTTGCATCTTTCCTAGAGAAAAGTTGAAAGGCGATTTTTATGTCGAGTTTCCGAATCACTTGCAGCGTTCTCTCCGTGGTCCTCTTCGGTTACTTCAGTTTATTTTGTGGCAGCATACTGTCTGGCACCGCGAGTGCGCAGCAAAACAATCATCCTGCTATTCAGCGCGAAACTAATTTGGAAGATGACCATTCGCCACTGGGACGCCAGATCAAAAGTTTCCGCCTTCTCGACTTCCGCGGCAAGGAGTACTCACTCGAAAGTTTTAAGCATAATCCAATCCTGGTCGTTGCGTTTCTCGGCACCGAATGTCCGCTGGTGAAACTTTACGGACCCCGGTTGGATAAGTTGGCTGAAGAGTTGGAAGCGGAAGGTGTCGGTTTCGTTGGAATCAATGCCAACAGCCAAGACTCCATCACCGAGATAGCCGCCTTTGCACATCGCCATGGCATCCGATTTCCATTGCTCAAAGATCTTGGCAATCAAGTTGCCGACCAAATGGGCGCCGTCCGTACGCCCGAAGTATTTGTGCTCGATAAAAATCGTGTAATTCGCTACCGGGGACGCATCGACGATCAGTATGGGGTGGGCTATGTCCGTAAGACGCCTGAGCAACACCATCTGAAAAACGCCATCGAAGAATTGTTGGCCGGCAAGAGCGTAAGCAGGCCCATCGACCCAGCAGTCGGTTGCATCATTGGCCGCGTTCGTGAGCCAGATCCCAATGCCCTGGTTACGTATTCAAACCAGATCGCACGCGTCTTACAGAAACATTGCGTCGAGTGCCACCGTGAAGGCGAAATCGCTCCCTTCGAACTCACGGAGTATGAGGAAGTTGCCGGTTGGGCCGATATGATTGAGGAAGTCGTTAACCAGCAGCGGATGCCGCCCTGGTTTGCCAGTCCCGAGCATGGGCATTTTGGCAACAATCGTCGCATGAGCGAGAAAGAAAAACAACTGGTCTACGACTGGGTCGAAGCGGGCGCACCTGAAGGAAATCCAGCAGACTTGCCTGAACCCCGGTCGTGGGTAACCGGTTGGCAACTACCACGAGCGCCCGATTTTGTGGCACCAGTCTCTGCTAAACCCTATGAGGTGGTTGCCGAAGGTACTGTTGCGTATAAGTACTTTTTTGTCGATCCTGGATTTAAAGAAGACAAGTGGGTTCGTGCTATTGAAATTCAGCCTGGCAACCGCGAAGTGGTCCACCACATACTGATGTTCTCCGGTGCCAGTAAGAATATTGAAGAAGACATCCGTCGAAAGTTCCGTGGCGGCACGGGGGGTTACGATAGTGCTTACGTTCCTGGCCAGCGTTTTCAACCCTACCCCGAAGGGGCTGCCAAATTATTTCCTGCTGGTTCGAAACTGGTTTTTCAGGTTCACTACACTCCGATAGGCACCGCACAACAAGATCAAAGTCGTGTCGGCATGGTGTTTGCCGACCCCTCAGAAGTCAAGTATGAGGTGCGAACTTCCAGCGCTGTCAATTCCGCCATTCGAATACCAGCATTCGATTCCAATTACCGTGCCGAGGCAGGGAGTTCCCGATTGCCTCCTCATGCACACCTTTTGTCGTTACTGCCACATATGCACTTGCGCGGAAAATCTTTTTTTTACGAAGCCGTCTATCCCGGTGGAAAACGTGAAGTGTTGCTCGACGTACCACAATACGATTTCAATTGGCAACTTGCGTATCGACTGCAGGACCCCTTGGAACTGCCTGCCAATACGCGAATTCACTGCGTCGCACATTACAACAATTCCGCAACAAACCTGGCCAATCCTGATCCATCAAAGACCGTGCGCTGGGGAGACCAAACCTGGGAAGAAATGTTTATCGGTTACTTCAACTACATGATTCCAGTAGGCTCTGATCCTCAGGAGGATCAAAATACTACACAAGCCCGAGTCACCGCACTGTTTGACAATTTGGACAACAATCTCGATGACCGCCTCACCCCCGACGAGGTACCCAAGCGGTTTCGATTCTTGTTTGGACCACTCGACGTGAATGGCGATGGCGTCCTGAACTTCGAAGAAGTCAAGGCCCTCAAAAAGTTTTGGCAATAGCACTCAATTGAATGTACTACACCTATCTTGACACACCGATTGGCGAACTGTTGATTGCCGGGGATCCGCAGGCCCTGCATGAAATCGGTTTCCCCCAAGGTCGCAAACGTCGGCGAGCGCAGCCTGACTGGGAACGGGATGATGGGGTTTTCACTGAAGTAAAGTCTCAGCTTATCGAGTACTTCGCCGGAACACGCCAATCGTTTTCATTGGCATTGCAACCTAGTGGAACACCATTTCAATTGAGTGTGCTCGATGAATTGCTGAAGATTCCTTACGGCGCCACGGCATCGTATCGAGAGATCGCCCTGCGTTTAGGTAACCCCAAAGCGATGCGCGCGGTAGGCGCCGCCAATGGGAGAAATCCAATTCCCTTGATCATTCCGTGCCATCGTGTGATTGGCAGCAATGGAAAACTTGTCGGTTTCGGCGGCGGCCTGCCTGTGAAAGAGAGACTGCTAGCACTCGAACGAGAGCATTGTCCATCTCCATCGATGTGTTAGCGCTGATATGTTTCTTTGATTCTACATTTTTTAGCCCACTCCAATAAATTTGTGCATTCAACCCAATCGGCAGGACGATTGCAATCTAGTTGGATGATCAACACCCTTTAAGCGAGCGGCGAACATTTCCATACCCGGGGGATAGTGCCCGTAAACGACCAATCGCCTATAGCCTCATGAGAGAAAGGATTCTCTCCATGTGCTCATACATCAGCCGTTTTCTTTGCTTACTAGCAATAGGTACTGCGCCGTTGGGGACAGGATGCAGGGCGCCTCATCAGATTGAATCTTCTGAGTATTGCCAACTGGCCCGTTCGATTTCCCGGTCGATGCATTCAGGTGCACCGGTTGAGGTGGCTATCGACCCGGTGGTCGAAGAGTGGTCGGGGGCCCACCCGGTCGAATGGTACATTGGGATTGCGCTGGCCCAGAACCCGGCGATCCAAGCGGCCCGCATGGAAGTCGAGTCGCTTGCCCAGCGGGTGCCACAAGCAGCCAGCTTGCAAGATCCCACCTTGGCTACGATCATCGCCACAGAACCGATCCAAACCGCAGCGGGCCAGCAAGATCTTTCTCTGCAAGCCAGACAAAAGCTTCCCTGGCTGGGCAAGTTGGCCGTTCGTGCCGAGGTTGCTGAGCAACAAGTGCAAATGGGCAGGGCTCAACTGGCATCGGTAGAACTGTCTGTGGTTGAAAAAGTTAAACGTGCTTACTACAGGCTCTACTTCGTCCAGCAGGCGATCCGAATTACCAAAGAGGACAAAAAACAACTTGAGTTGATTGAAACGGTCGTTGATCGAAAATATCGAGTCGAACGCAAAGTCACCCAGCAGGATTTGCTGAATGTCCAAGTGGCCGTCTCTCAACTGGAAACCGATCTGATCAAATTACGACAACAACTGGCGAGCACCCAGTCGCGCCTCGCAGAGCAACTTCATATTTCCCCCGACACACAGGTTCGAGCGGTGGACCAATTGGCCCCAGAAACGCTTCCAGTTAGCTTGGCAGACCTCTACCTCCGGGCTATTGCCAGTCGGCCCGAATTGCATGCAGCGCTGGCCGCTGTCGCACGGGATCAGACTGCGGTCGACCTGGCCAGATTGAACTACTATCCCGATCTGACCCTGGGGGCCACATGGGTCGATATAAGTGCCAGTGGTATCAGTCCGGTAGCCAATAGCCGCGATGCGATCCTGATCGGTGCGAGTATCAATGTGCCCATCTACCGCAAACGACTGCGTGCCGGAGTTCGTGAAGCGGAAGCAAAGGCCGTTTCGTCGGCACGAAAATACGACTCCCTGAAGGATCAAACCCAGAGCGAAGTGAAAGATCTGTTCGCCCAGGCAACCAGCCAGCAGGAGCTCTTGCTACTGTTCCGAGAAGACATCTTACCGAAGGCTCAGCAATCGCTGGTACAGTCGATTTCGGCCTACCAGGTTGGCAAGGTCGACTTCCTGCAGATGATCGATAACTGGCGCGATTTACTCCGTTTTGAAATCACCGCCGAACAGCTTGAAGCCGAACTGCGGCAAAGCCTCGCCTCACTGGCCCGTGCTGTGGGTACCGTGGAGCTGGGTGTCCCGGATTCAGTGGTTGGGCCTCATGAAGTAGTGGCTCTGCCTCCAGCACAGCCCGAAGAAAACCTGCCTGGTAAAGCTGATCCCGAAATCCGAATGCCATAACCGTGCCCCGCTTTCCTTGACCACTGGTGTGCCCATGTTACCAAGGATGTATCGACCGTTTCTTTCACTGGTGCTCTTCATGCCCCTCGGCGGACTTTTTGTGGGAGGATGTGCACCAGCTTATCACAGCTACGACAACCCATGTGGCTGCGTACGCTATCACTACTGCCCCCGCCCTCCCCTGCCCTATACGACTTCCTGCGGTTGTCCCACTCCGTTGGCAAAGTGTTATGGGAAGATAGAAAAGTATACCAGCGTCCCGACCTCGGATAGGCTTAACGAACCGGAGCCAGCTGTTGACTCAGAGGAATTGGAATACTAGCACGACGCGCAAGCGAGTGAGCTCATGGCATCCACACCAACTCACTCGCTTGCGCATTGTGCTTGTATTATTTTGAATCACACAACCCAAGGTTGCGCAAACGAACACCTGCACCACTCATTGGACTTGACAGTACCATTCAAATCCTGGACAAGACTTCGCGGTAATTCACAGGCTGCTGACGTCATGCCACCTGGCTCAGGTTATCTGTGGCACAAAACTGGCATCATCTGCGGTTTTTGAATCTTGAAGGATCATTCCATGTCAATAGTTCGATTGCCTCTGAAGTTTGCCCACATGAGCGTGTGGCTATCAGTAGCAATACTGCTCCTTCCTGGATTCTCTGGATCCCGCTGTCACTGTAACCATGTCAACGACAAGGTGAGTTCGAGTGCCTCCACTTCCTGTTGTGGACCTGCATTCCAAATCGAATGCTGCTGTCACTCCCGGCAACACGTTCCAGCTTCGTCGTGCTGCAGTTCAACCGGAACCTGCCAATGCGGCTCGAACTGCCATTGTGAATGTTTGCCCCAAGATACTTCGCAGAATCCACTACCGCCGACACCTCCCAAGGTGTCAGAGCATCTTACCTGCGGACTGCTGGTTCCCGTGGCCACCGTTGAAAGCATTTCACCCAATGTAATTACTCAAGCCGATAGCCATCAATTCAGGAAGAAGATTCCGATTTCTGCACTACAACAGTGCATCGCCTTATCGCGATTTAACTGTTGATCTTCTCTTCTTGAGGGGATGCTGCGCGCACTTCAAGCGTTGCGACCGCATGCCCCTCCTGCTTTGTCATGCAATATGCTGTTTTGTGCATGCGCTGCGCACTCGATCGTAAAAATAGCGGAACTGCGTTACCGCTTACTCCAGCCTGCAGGCTTGCCTAGCAACCCACCCAATTCGACAAAGACCGAAATGTTGAAGGGAGAGAGATCCATGTCCAAAATGCAAGCAGCTCCGATTGCTGAGACTTCGCACCGATTGCGTCCCTGGTGGATTGGTCTGATCGTCCAACCGCTATCGATACTAGCCGCTGGTGCGTTGGTTCTCGTGGGTCTGGGCGTAGCCCAACGGAATGGCTGGATATCCGCGGGCAGTGGAGGTGGCGGTACGGCAACGTCACCAGTCGCAGGCAACAGCAATTCTCGCTACATCTGTCCCATGATGTGCACACCTCCGCAGTCGGAACCTGGTCGATGCCCAGTCTGTGCGATGGATTTGGTGGCGTCGACATCGGGTGGTGATGGAGACGGCTCATCCATCGTAGTCGACTCAGCCTCGCGACGCGTAGCCGGTATTCAGACCGTAGAGGTGACGTCGGCATCACTGACTCGAAAAATTCGGGCACTCGGCGAAATCACTTTTAATGAAGGCACATTGGCCACCATCTCGGCCTATGTCGATGGACGGCTTGATGAGATTTACGCTGACACCACCGGTGTCGTCGTCAACCAGGGCGATCCTTTAGCCCTGCTTTACTCACCCGAAGTCTATTCGGCCCAAGTGGAATTGATCGAAAGTCAAAAGTCGCTGCGTCAAAGCCACACCGACACCCCCACCCGTGTGGTCCAAACACAACAACAAATGTATGACGGGGCTCGGCAAAAGCTGCTGGAATTGGGTATGACGCCCACGCAAATTGAATCGTTGGAACGCTCCGGCAAAGCCAATTCACGGATACAGCTGAGTGCCACCCAGAGCGGCACGGTGATTGAGAAATTGGCCGAACCAGGTGCCTATGTCAAAACAGGCCAACCCATTTATCGCCTGGCCGATTTGTCGACGGTCTGGATAGTGTTGAAACTTTTCCCTGAAGATGCTGCGGTCATACGCTGCGGTCAAAAAGTAACTGCCCAAATACCATCACTGCCGGGAAAAGAATTTGGCGGACAAGTTGCTTTTATCGATCCGGTGGTCCATGCGAAAACCAGAACGGTAGGGGTGCGCGTTGCTTTTTCGAACGATCAAGGGCAACTACGAATAGGCGACTACGCGCACGCTTCGATTGAAGTAGTTATTGCACTTTCAGGCGACCCCTTGGTAGTGCCGCGCAATGCCGTGTTGATGGCGGGCGACAGCAGTGTATTGTATGTAGAAATAGAGCCTGGCCGGTTTGAAATGCGCAAAGTCTTGCTGGGCCCATGCAGTGGTAATCAGGCGGTCATTCTCCAGGGAGTCGAACAGGGCGAACAGGTGGCCGTGCAAGGCAACTTTCTACTCGATTCGCAGATGCAACTGGCTGGCAATCCATCATTAATCGACCCAAACCGATTGGTGGAGACGAGCGAATCCGACGGTGCAGAAGATTTGGATGAAACCGAGGCAATCGAGGAAGCGATGGCCCAACTGGCTCCCGTCGACCGGCAGTTGGCCGTGGTGCAGAGGATTTGCCCAGTGACTGAAATGTCTCTGGGCTGTATGGGGGTTCCGATCAAGGTGGATGTTCAGGGACAACCTGTTTTCATTTGCTGTGAAGGGTGCCGTAAAGGCTTGCTGTCGGAACCAGAAAAATATCTGGCCAAACAGCCTCAAGAGACGGTTCGATGATCCGAAAAATTCTCGATTTTTGCATCCACCAGCGAAGCATCATCCTTTTGGCGGTGGTCGTTACGATCGCGTACGGGATTTATTCGACACGCAAGGTGCCCCTCGATGCGATTCCCAACGTGGGTGAAAATCAGGTGATCGTACTCACCAACTGGATGGGCCGGTCGCCCAAGGATGTCGAGGATCAGATCACCTACCCACTCTCGATCGCCTTGCAAGGAGTACCAGGATCAAAGAGTGTCCGCGGCAAGAGCATGTTCGGTTTCAGCTTTGTGCAAGTCACTTTCGACGACGCCACCGACTTTTATTGGGCCCGTTCCCGAGTGGCCGAGCAGCTCAGCACCGTTTCGAACATTCTGCCCGACGGTGTGACTCCGACCCTGGGCCCCGACGCCACCGCCTTGGGGCAAATCTTCTACTACGTGCTGCAACCACCTCCCGGCATGGACCTGGCGGAACTGCGAACAAAACAAGATTTTTTCATCAAATATTCATTGCAATCGGTTGATGGGGTTGCCGAAGTCGCCTCGATTGGCGGCTACGTACGGCAGTATCAGGTCGAAGTCGATCCCGACAAACTTCGCTATCATCACCTGCCATTGCAAAAAGTGATACAAGCGGTCGAAGAGTCCAATATCGATGTCGGCGCCAAGACGGTCGAATCGGGAGGAATGGAATTTCTTGTGCGCGGTAAAGGATTTATTGGTTCGGGGAAGACACTCGAGGAAACGATCGAGCAAATCGAAACGACTGTTATCGTGACCCACGACGGAGTACCGCTACGCGTCCGTGATGTGGCTGACGTTCAGATCGGTCCCGCCTTCCGCCTTGGTGCACTCGATTTCAACGGCCAAGAGGCCGTTGGCGGTGTCGTCGTGATGCGTTATGGCGAGAACCCGCGCGAAGTGATTTTGCGAGTGAAGGATAAAATCACTTCCTTGGAATCGGAACTGGATGGAGTGAAAATTAAGGGCGTCTACGACCGTACGGTTCTCATCGATGAAACGGTGACAACTCTTGCCAATGCCTTAAGCCATGAAACTCTGATCACCATCGCGGTCATGGTGCTATTTTTGCTCCATGTGCGGGCCAGTATCGTGATTGCCATCACTTTGCCGATGGCTGTACTGATGTCATTCATCGCGATGAAAGTCTTCGGGGTGGATGCCAATATCATGTCGCTCGCTGGAATCGCAATTGCCATCGGGACCATGGTCGACATGGGAATTATTATCCTGGAGAACATCTACGCAGCGCTCGCCGATTGGGAAGGAGAAGGTTCCCCAGGCGGCGCTCCACGGCGCCTGATCGTGATCCGAGAAGCTGCTGCCGAAGTCGTGCCAGCGGTGATCACCGCGGTGAGCACCACCATCGTCAGTTTCCTGCCGGTCTTTTTCCTGACCGGTCGCGACCACCGCCTCTTTACTCCGTTGGCCTGGACCAAAACGTTCGCACTCACCTCCAGCTTGATTGTGGCGGTGGCGGTCGTGCCGTTGCTCTGCCGGGTTTTCTTAAAGAGTTCACAGGTACCCAAGTGGGTGAGCTGGCTCAATGCCTTAGGAATGGCAAGCCTCAGTGGTGGTCTATGCTATTTCGTCTGGGGTAGTCATCTCGAAACATGGATTCCCTGGGGCTTGCCTGGGGTAACCGCAGGGGTGAGCGTGGCCGGATTTCTAACGGGCTGGTGGATGTCGCGTGAAAAGATCTTGTCGATGGAGAAAAATCCGGGCAGTCGCCTGGTGCGCTGGATCTATGGCGCCCGGCTACGATTTGCGCTGAAACATAAGCTGCTGATGCTGTCGTTTCCACTGGTAATTCTGGTGTTGGGAGCTGGCGCCTGGATTGGATTGCCCACAGTCTTGCGTCCAGTCGAACGAGCTTGTGCCGTACTGGGCGCGGACTTGAATGAGGTGCCAGGCTACATCAAGGCCAAACATTTGTTCACTGGCCTGGAGTCGGACGATTGGATAGCCCTGGATGAGGGGAGCTGGTTCTACATGCCGAGTCTTTACCCGGCAGCCAGCTTCAACAAAGCAGTGCAGGTGCTGCAGACACAAGATGCGATGATCCGTGAAATTCACGAAGTGGCCAATGTCCTGGGAAAAATCGGCCGGATTGATTCAGCCCTCGATCCGGCCCCAACGACGATGGTGGAAACCTATGTCATGCTCAAGCCGCGTGACCAGTGGCGTGAAGGGGTAACCGAACGCGACATCTGGGATGAGATTAACGCGGTCGGCACGATGCTGGGTGTCACCCCCGCTTCTGCGCTCCAACCTATTGAAGGACGGGTCGTGATGCTGCAAAGTGGCATCAAGGCGCCGATGGCTATTCGTGTTTATGGCGATACGTTGGAAGGTCTTTCCAAGGCGTCCCTGGCGGTCGCGGAACAATTGAAAAAACTTCCCCACGTCAACTCAGGTACCGTCAACCCAGACATTGTCATGGGCAAACCGTACTACGAATTTGAAATCGACCGCCAGGAAGCAGCCCGCTATGGCATGACAACTCGAATGGTCAATGAGGTGGTAGCAGCCGGTCTGGGAGGCATCGACGTGACCACGACGGTCGAGGGTCGCGAACGCTATCCCATCCAAGTCCGTTACCATCGACAAGTACGAGAACAGGTCGATCAGTTGCAGCAAGTGCCAGTGGTCACCCAAACAGGCGATGTGGTGCCGCTTGAGCGTCTGGCCAATGTCTCCACCACCTGGGGCCCCGGCGCGGTCAACAGCGAGGATGCTCGTCTTGTAGCCCATGTTTCGTTTGCCCCCTCAGGGGCAGCGGGCGACCTGGAAACGGTCGATGCAGTGATGAAGTCACTGCGCGAAGCTCGGGCGAGCGGAGAATTGGTGTTCCCTGAGGGAAACTTCGAGATGCAGCCGGTTGGTTCGTTTCAAAACCAGATCGAAGCCAATCTCCGCCTGTTGTGGATTGTGCCCACGGTGATGTTGATCAATTTGCTCTTGCTCTATTTTGATTTCCAAAATTTCCCGATTGCGTTAGTCGTTTTCTCGGGCATCCCGGTGGCGTTCTCCGGTGGCATGATGGCCGTGGCGATCATGGGAGTCAGCATGAATACGGCAATTTGGGTCGGTTTCATCGCCCTGTTTGGCTTGGCCGTGGATGATGGCGTGGTGATGGCGACCTACATCCAACAGGTACTTAAACGACGGAAAGTCCGCAATATTACTGAGCTTCGCAGTGCCATCTACGAGGCAGGACTGAAACGGATTCGCCCCTGCATGATGACCACGATCACCACACTGGCGGCCCTGATCCCAGTGCTTGTTTCCACTGGACGTGGTGCGGACGTGGCGCGAGCCATGGCACTACCCGTATTTGGAGGCATGTTGGTCGAACCGTTCACCTCGTTTATTGTGCCTACGCTCTACTGTGCATACATGGAAATAAAAATGAGACTGGGCCTGCATGATCCGTGCTGGGATGAGGAAGAAAATATCGACCAGATTGAGGATGGAACCATGGAGTCGTCGGCTGCGTGAAAAGTCAGTTAATCGCCGCGGCGCGTATCCGTAGCAGGATGATTGTTCGGTCGGAGAGTGGAGGAAGAGTGGGGAGAGTGGGGAGAGTGGGGAGAGTGGGGAGAGTGGGGAGAGTGGGGAGAGTGGGGGGGAGTGCGGAGAGTGGGGAGAGTGGGGGGGAGTGCGGCGGCCCAAGATTGACGGATGCCGGGCGGGCAATTTTTACGCCGCTAGTACCGGGGCGTTTTCGGCTTCATATTGGTCAGGAGACTTGTAACC
>JBDOMT010000108.1:0-18719 GCA_039831705.1 Pirellulales bacterium
ACGATGTCGCCGCTGCGCGGCTATTATGCCCGCTTTGCCCGGTATCGAAGTACGCTTCCGTAGCCTAGTTCTACTGAAGTGATCGCCTGAAGACGAGGGTTTTTAGATCCCCGTAGGAGACAATAAAAAAACGGCCCCTTGCTTATGATGCAAGGAACCGTTGATTTCTTCCTTCACTGGGAATGATGGTTCCCATTTTCTTTTGCTGGTGAGTGCTCAGCCAGCGCAACCGCAACTGGGCTCGCAAGCAGCCGCACATCCACAGCTTGGCTCGCAGCAATCGCTAGCGCAACCACAACTGGGCTCGCAGCAGCATGCGCGGGCAGCCTTACGGGCAGCGCAACGAGCACGCAGTTTGGCAAACAAACCGCAACGTGGCTTGCAGCAAGGGTCACAGCAGTCGCTGGCGCAACCGCAACTTGGCTCGCAAACAGACGCACAACCGCAACTAGGCTCGCAACAGTCGCTCGCACACCCACAACTGGGCTCACAACCGCAACCGCCACCACCGAAACCAAAGAACGCATTTGCGTTCGAGGCACTGCACAATGCGATTACGACACCTAAGCTCAGCGTCATAAATAGTAAACGTTTCATAGGGAAGGCTCCTTTTCAAAGGGAAAACACGTGGCCCACGTCTGTCGGAACGCGTCTCGCCCGCACGATAGGTTTACTGTGCCGGTGCGATTTCTGAACGCGTTGTCCCAACTAGTCGTGGCTAAAGCTCCACTGGACATCAACGCTATCGTCGACTTGTTTTACGTAAATTCACATGTTTATCTATTTTCTCGATTCGTTACAGACTTCCAGTTCCAAGCTTAAGGGTTGCATCAGTTTCTGCGATTAGTGCAATCAGTAGTTCAAGCGACCAAACAGCATGATCAACTTAACTGCTACATACAGAGGTTCTTGTAAGAAGGCCAGGCTCCAAAACCTGGCACTTGACGCAGAATGCATGCATGCGCCCAATGTAACGTTGTGAGTCGCCTGGATACGGTTATGGTGACTGCCTTATTGCCTGCTCAAACACACCTGTACTGCGCCATGGAAATCACACTGCCTTTCGGACTCACCAGCCAATGGACTTTGGACATCAACGAACCATCAATCACGCGGCTGGGCCCTAGTGTCGATGCAAAACCCATGAACGACCCGGCTTCTGCAATCCGCGAGTCATTACGCGAGCCGCTGGACTACCCTTCTTTGGCGAATGCCACGTTACCAGGCGATCAGGTAGTTGTGACCATTCCCACCGGCATGCCTGCCGTAGGACCGTTGGCATGGGGAATTCTTCAAGCACTCCAAGATGCGGGGATCGAGTCGGAACATGTTATTCTTCTGGTAACCGACAAAACTACCGAATTGGAATTATTGGCCTATTCGCCTTTACAGGCACAGAATCATGACGATGGGCTTGCGGTACGCATAGAACGACATGATCCGCATAAAGCAGAAAGTTGTAGTTTCATCGGGGTAACTCAATCGGGACAACCACTGCGGATGAATCGGCTGATTGGTGAGGCCGACTTGGTATTGCCATTGGGGACCACCTCCGCAACAGCAAAATCAGATACAGACACACCCCCCCCGCTTTCAGGATTATTTCCAGACTTTTCAGACCAGGAAGCTTTAGACCGTTTTTATGCACCTAGCAGTCAAGAGAATAGAGTCCATCGAGCCCAGCGTAGCAAAGAAATCGAAGAGGCCAGCAAGCTAGTCTCGTGTGGTGTGGTCATCCAAGTGATACCAGCTTCCTCAAATCAGATAGCAACCCTGTTTGCAGGGCATCCAACCAGTGTGGCAACGGCAGCCAGGGAAGCTTGTCGCAATACCTGGATGCCCAGGACCTCTGCACGCGGAGATTTAGTAATTGGACTACTGACCGGCTCCACGACCATACATTCCTGGACCGCCCTAGGACAGGCATTGCAGGTAGGTGAGACCATGCTGGATCCGGGTGGCACCTTAGTCTTCTGCTCCGAGTTAAAAAAGTCACCAGGTCGCTCATTAGGGCATCTTTGCCAGCAAGACGAAAGAACGAACTGCCAGCATGAAATCATGAGAGACCGCGAAGCAGATAGCTGGACCGCACTCCAATTATCTCGCGTCCTACAGCGTGGCCCCGTTTATATGCACAGTCGGCTCGATGACTCTGTCATCGAAAATTTAGGAATGACCCCTATCGCTTCCAGTAAAGAACTCTCACGCTTGATCTCAAATCATACCCACAGCATCATCCTCGACGACATACAATGGCTAGTGCCGGTGGTTCGGTAGAAATCCAACACAAGCGTTACGCCGAAACACCGATTTACTGAATTACTGAAACACCGATGCACTAAAGCACCGCCCATGCATGACTCTGAACTGGTTCATTCATACCAAAGGCTGACATCCTCTTGGGGATATTTCCCGTTGGAAAATTGGAGCGTCGTCACTATCAAAGGCGATGATCGTGCCAGCTTCCTGCACAACCTGTGCACCCAAGAAATTCTCCAACTGCAACCTGGCACTGGGTGCGAATTGTTTTTGTCCGATGTCAAGGGACACATCATTGCCCATGTCTATCTCCAAGTAGAAGAGAATTCTTTGCGTTTGCTGACTGTGCCCGATCAAGCGACGACGATTATGGACCATCTCGATCGATACATTATTCGGGAAGATGTTGTCTTGACGGATGAGACCAACGGCTGGAACTCCTTAGTCGTACTGGGACCAGAAGCCGCACCCCAATTGGCAGGACTTGCAGATAATCGGCATGCCACTCCACTTCCTGCTCTCCAGCAACATTGGCAGCACACACCATTGATACTTGCCGGAGATTATCCCAAGCTTCCTCCCTGTGAAGTCACGCGGACCGATTGGCTCCATGTTCCGTGCTATCTTTTACAGTTCCCGACCAATCCACCTGAATTTTCTCAACCTCAGGATGATCCCTCAATCAATATCTACCAGATTTTTGAAGCAGCAGGCGCTCATTGTTGTGGCAATACCACCTGGAACACATTCCGGATCGAATCGGGCCTACCCCTCTGGGGCATTGATTTTAACCAAGAAAACTTGCCTCAAGAAGTGGCACGCAACGAACAGGCAATCAGTTTCCACAAAGGGTGTTACCTGGGTCAGGAAACGATTGCTCGAATCGATGCACTTGGCCACGTCAATCGGCAGATAACCACTTTACGGTTTGATGGAAAAGACATGCCCGAACCAGGAACCCCACTGCTCGCAGAAGGAAAGCAAATAGGAACCGTAACATCGACTTGTTGGTCACCACACGAGAACAGCCCCCTGGCACTGGCTATGGTCCGGCGAGGATTCAACGCACCAGGCACTCAACTGGAGTCGATTGTGGGGGCCGCCAGCGTTTTGAATACCCTTTCCTGCTGAAAAAGGTGTCAGGTGCCTCTTGCCGAGGCACCCCCCCCCAGACAACCTCCGGGAAGCACCTGACATCTTTTTCAACAGATACCAGGCCTATCAGCAACTTGGATCTCTTGGTGTGTCACGAGCCACTGATGTAAGCAGCTCACGACGTCACCATCTGCTGGAAATTGCCCCACCAATTGGTAGGCATTTGTCTCCAAAACATGCTGCAATGACAGCAGTCGTTGGCACATTGCAGTAAGCCACTGGCACTGCTCGTGAGAGTTCAGTTTGTGCTGAATCATTTCTACCCGTTGATCGGCTCGATGACGTTGCCAAGAAATCAATTGTCCTTGCTGGGCCTTGATGATTTGGCCATGGCTAAAGGCTCGCCGCAACGATCCAACACGGGTAAATTGATAAACTGGATCGTTGCCAAAATAAACACTCATCTCCCCCTGTATGCGAAAGCCCGCAAAAAGAGTGTCTGGGAGCGCGGATTCAACATGGCTCTTTGATGCAAATTCAGCCTCATCTGAAATTAAAATTTCCAACTCGACACGCTGTACCAAGGCCGTCGCATCGCGGAGCAGGTCCTCACGCTCATGAACCTCTCTGGCCATGGAATTTCTCTATTGGGGAGGTCTATCAATACTCATAGAACCTAGACTATGAACAATATCCAATTTTAGATCACCCATTCTCTCACGTCGAGAGGCATGTTTTATTGCCTGGATTGAGAGATATTCCGGACTTCGTCCCACACAGAAAAAAAAACTTCGACCACATCTGGATCCCACTGGTTACCTGCTCCATCTTGGAAAATCTTTTTAATATCTCCTATGGATAGTCTGCGTCGATATGAACGATCGCTAGACATGGAATCGTAGGCATCCGCCACAGCAACAATCCGTGCAAGCAAGGGAATTTCCTCACCTTGCAAACCATGAGGATAGCCTTTTCCATCCCAAACTTCATGATGATGCAAAACGATGGGTAAGATATGGTCTAGTTGTCGCACCCCTTTGAGAATATCGTAGCCGAGCTGAGGATGCCGCTTGATGTGATCATATTCTTCGGTAGTCAATTTTCCCGATTTGTTAAGCACTTGATCGCTGATACCAATTTTTCCAATGTCATGCAACAAACCGGCCAATTTAATTGTATGGAGCTCTTGCTTACTGCATCCCAGTGCTTTGGCGAGCAACTCAGAAATTTGGGCCACTCGATCACTATGCCCACAGGTATAACCATCTTTGGCATCAATGGCTGAAGTCAAGGATTGAACAGAACTGGCGAGAAGTTCTCCTTGTTGCTGATACAAGCTGGCATTGCTCCAATGGATACCTAGAATTGTGCAGACGCTACTGAGTAGTCGAATTTCTACCGAACCAAATTCACAATATCCATGCTCAACGTCCCCCTTGTGATTGAGGGCAAGCATCCAACCAATCAGCCGACTTCCTGCTTGAATAGGAATACAAATCAATTCTCGAACGGTAGGATATTGCCAGGTGGGATGAGCCGTCTCTGGGCGATTCCATACAATCGATTGCTTGAGCAACTTAGACCCCAAGCTGTGCACTAGTTGCTCCAGTTCATGGGTATCCAGTGGCGATTCCCCATGAGTGAGTGTCTGCAACTCTGTTTCTGAGATTGATAGCTGAGAGTCTGGTGCTTCCGTGGCATTGGGAACGATTGCTAGGCATTGTGCCGGCATGGCATCAGTAAGCCACATCAAGGCATTTTGCCATAATTCCATGCCCTGATTCGATAGACTCAGGTGATTGGTCAGACGGTGCAACATCCCTAACTCAACATAGGCATCTTGTGCATGAACCACCGCTTCATGGATCTCATGCCGCAAATGATCCAACTGACCACGCTGAATCAGGTTTTGCATAGTGAAGCGAATAAACCGCATCAGTCCTTCTGGCGGCCAAATCTCCTGATGCCTGGCCCAGCTGAGTGCTCGCCCTGAATCCAATCCTAGGACACTGGCTGCAGATGAAATATCCTCATCCGTCTCTACTGCCTGATAAAGAAAAACCCCAATAGCCACATCGGATTTACTAATCCCAACATGCCTTAATGGGATCGCAATCATTAACAAGGGGGAAACATCTTCAACTATTTCAGGCTTATTACACCGAGCTACTTCCGCCAACATACCAAGACGGTTTGAAAAGTCACAACCCAGCTCATCGGTGGCAACGGATGACAGATCACCGCTTTCTGTGTTAATGATCGTAAAGGAATGGTTAAATGCCTGCTGTAACACCTGCAATACCGATTGGTAATGCGTTTTCCCCTCATTCGTTTGGATCAACGATGAGTTGCTGAAATGACTGTCGGTTACCCAATCCGCACGGGATGCAACCATCGAAAGTGACACATCCAACGTAAATTCCTCGCCTCTACGTACAAACAATTCACTGTCTTGCCAACCACAACAGCTCATTGAAACATAGGAGACAACTGGGCAGACGCACCCAATCAAGACGACGATTGCAACAAGGTCAGTTCATGGCATGTGGGTTGCAGTGATTGCAACAATTTTTCGGGATTGATAGAGATCAGATCTTCTCTTGTCGTTGTCGGTAACGGCGACTGGCTCGTTTAAGAATAGTCCGTTCTTCTTCAGAAAGTTCTTCCACTGAACTGCAGTGGAGACGTGCTAGAATTGCGTCGACTCGTGCATCCTCATTCGCTTCCTGTTCACGCCGTTTCCGCTCCAGAACCTCTTGCTGTTTATTGTACATACGTTCAATCAGTACCGCTTCTCGATCTTCGCCAGGGTCACCTTCTTTAGCGTAATCATTTGCGGGCCATACGGACTCTGCCCAAACCTGTTCATCACGTTCAAACGACTCGAAGACGAGCTCTGATGGGATGCGAGCGGCTTTGGCATCGTGATTGGCGCCGCATAGAAGTATCACTGCCAATACTCCCAGAGGCAACCAAACGGGCACAGAAAACCCAAGCATCGTATCTACCATCACCTCATGATAGTTAACTGCGAAAACGACCACCAAAAGAGCGCATGCGGTAGCTATGCGACTGGCCACCACGGACTCTGAGGCTCGCCCCATCACGGGCCAAAGCATACTGCGCACCAATGCAGCTCCATCCAAAGGATCAACTGGCAATAGATTGATCAACAGGAGCAACCAGTTCAGCCATACTAAAAATTGCGCGGACAACAACCACCAAGAACCACTTATCTGCAGGTTGGGAGCAAATGGTTTGAGTAATTCAAGCACCTGTTGTTGCCCTGCCAACACTAGGCCGCAAGCTGCCATTACCATCAATGCCAGATGAACCAATGGGCCGATCAAGGCTGTCAACAAGTGGACTGTTGGATTACCGGGAAGTCTGGGAGTGGTCCGTCCACCCGTGGGACTCAAGATGATTTTTTCAAACCGACCACCCAACTGACGGACTACCACCATCCGTCCCAATTCGTGAATTGCCACACTACCCAACAGAATAAGCAATCCCAAGGCGGCTGGTTGCAAACGTTCCCATGAAGATCTCGACCACAGAGATTCCGCCGACGGCCCCCGTGCTGAATAGTCCTGTGCTGAATAGTCCTGCGGTGAAAAATTACCTAGTATCGCAAAAGCAACCAGCAGAACCAATAGGGGAAAGTGAACGTGAAGTCGCACATCGGTGCCACTCAAGTAGCTCAAATGCAGACTCCAGCTCCCGGAAGTCCCTCTACCCAACATCGAGTGTTCGGGAACATAACCGTCTGGTATTATGCTGGCCATCAATCGCCCCTCATTGGTCGAGATAGACACACTGCCTTCTACAACGGCATCCTAACAACGAAGCCCCAAATGAGCAAATCTTAGAGCTTAATTCATGAAAAAACAGACCACCCTGCTGCTGGAAACACGTAAATTCCGTGTCTTAGAACAGCTCGATTCGGTTGGGGATGCAGGCACCGAAATACGCCGTCCCTACATCATCCATCCGGGAGCAGTAGCTATCATCCCACTACTACCGGATGATCAGGTTTGCTTGATCCAAAATCACCGTGTTGCAGTAGATAAAACGATGATTGAATTGCCTGCTGGCACGATCGAGCCTGGAGAACCGCCACCGACCACAGCCAAACGTGAACTTCAAGAAGAGACCGGCTACGTCGCATCCCACTGGCAAAGTTTGCCCGGTTGTTACATGTCGCCGGGGATCTTGAAAGAGCGAATCCACCTGTTTGTAGCCAAAGGTCTGACTACCGGGCCTCCCAAACGCGAACCGGATGAACAAATTGAGAATTGGATCGTCGACTGGAAACACGCATTGGAAATGATTGAATCGGGTGAAATCGAAGATGCCAAGACAATCGTCGGACTGTTGCTCTGGGAACGTTTGAAGAGTTGAGAGTGGCCTTGTTGACTAACTAAGTTTAAAAATATTTAGACAGGATGTACGAGATTTTTAGGATATTGTTTTATTGAGACGAAATCCATGAATTTCCTGCTTCCTTCTTTTCATTGCGTCCTCGCGTCTTTGCGAGATCCTTTTATAAATCTCTCGCCAAGCTGCAAAGTCGCAAAGATGTTATTGTCGAGTTGAATGTCAGTTCGCAGGGTTGTTATCTGGTTGCAGCCACCACTTGCTTTTAGTTCTATGTGTTGGTGTCAGGGATGCAGCCAACCGACGGTGGAGAAGACCGTGAGTAGGAACAACAGAATAAATTGTATCATTATTCACTTACTCGCTTAGGTATTCGGGCGCTTAATTCCTTGGACTCGTAATTTTAATGCGTTACCATCGGACAATAGTTTGGGCGTGAGACAAATTTTTCAGCAAAGAATCATGACTGGACCAATCCATCTCGTACATCGTGTTGATCCTGTCTAAAATGAACCCGTACTAAGCAATTGTTCGACAAGACCGTTGGGTGTTGAGTGTTGGGTTCCACATGCCGTCGCTCCGCGACTTGAATATTTACTGCGCGCATTCCTGGGACTAAAGTCTCCAGGCTATCACATGCCACCGCTCTGCGGTTGAAAACCAGTGTGTTTCCGCATATCAATGCTCCGCGGTTGAAACAAACTATCCATGATCAATCCCAGCCTTAGTCGCAAAGCGACGGCATAGGATAGCCTTGGGTTTCAACCCAAGGTGTATTCCAATAATAGCTGAGTCGCGGAGCGACGGCATGTGGTCTTCATGTGACCATTTAATTTTCGATCACACACTTCTGCCCGTGTTGAGCTATTTCCATCATTCCGTCCACCTATTCACAATCCCCATAGCGCGGATTCCGGTAGAGGACTCTTGCCAGCAGATTTTCTGCTGTCTCCTTTTCCTGCTGCAGCATTTCATGACGACTATGATGCCACTGGCGGTCGGTGGGGATGTGTGTTTCATCCAGAGGCCAACGGTCAAAAGGCGCATAACCCAGTGCCCGTTCCAGTTTCGAAGAGTCAAGTGTCACATTTCCAGCACGCGGTGGGATCGGCCCCGCTTCGATGCGTGGGCAGCCCATGAGCAAATCGGGTTCATAACCTCCAACACGATTGACAATCTGAGCAATCTCAAAGAGTGACAGGGGCAATGGCCCACCGGCATGGAACATCCCGGACAAAGAATTTGTCAGCACTCGATGGATCAGTCGATTCAGGCAATCGGTGTAAGTGGGCGAGCGAACCTCATCGTAGTAGAGTGTGGCTGGTCGTCCCTTTTTAAAACGGGATTGAATCCAATCAATCGCCCCCGCATGGCCATTGAAACTTAAGCCCATTGGCAATGAAATTCGTAGTACACAGGCGGCAGGCATCCAATCGGCGAGCAACTGTTCGGCAGCAACCATCGTTTTGCCATAGACGGTCACCGGATCGGGAGAATCGGTCTCTACGTACCCATTGCCTGGCGGCATGTCTTCCGGATCCCACCCGGAAAACACCAAATCGATCGACGCATGCACCAGACGCACATTTCGATCCACTGCAATGGAAAGCAAGTTGGTCAATCCTTCCACATTGGTACGCCAGGCCAAACGAGAATCGAGTTCACAAGCGCGCAAAGCACAATTTCCAGCGCAATTGAGCACCGATCGAAATTGATATCGATCGAACAGTTGCAGCAATTGGCCCCGGTCCTCTGCATTGCATGCCACGACTCCACGCGTATTTAAACGCCAATTATTTTGCTGGCGGATACCAATGACTTGCCCAGGGAAACGCGATTGAAAATAGTCCAATGCATTATAACCGGTAACCCCGGCAACACCGGTGATCAACAATGGCAAGGCAGGAGAGGCTGGGCTCATCTAGAGTACGCTCGAAACTTTTTCACACTGGTAGCTTGAACAATCTGGAAGAACCCGTCTTTTTCAGAACCGTCTGAAACGATTGCAGCGATATTACGCTGAATCCGCAGGCAACGGCTTCTACGATTTTGACCCACTGTCAGAGCAACCTACCTTTTTACTCTACTCGTAGCGCAACCTGTGTGAATATAACAAATTTGACCTCTCAGTGACTAGAACCGGACTCAAAATACAAACTTGTCACGTGACTGCTCAGGTTACCTGATTCAACTAATTGATTTGAAATTTAAGCCCTAGAATTATGAAGCATTCAATCCTCGCCACCAATCGTTCGACAACCAATTCCGTAGACAATGTTACCAAGGAATCTGCAGAGTCCGTACCCAACAGTGAAATTGTTGATCGCCTATTGCAAGCAGAGCAGGCCATCCGTGATTGCCTTGATACGTGCGACCCCAGCCCCCCCATTGGACAAACTCCTTCAGTAGAATCGCTAGAACTGACTGTCGTCATGCCTTGCTTGAATGAAGCTGACACGCTTGGCATTTGCATCGAAAAGGCTCAGCGGGCAATGCGTGACCACAACATCCGAGGGGAAGTGGTAATCGCTGATAATGGCAGCACCGACCAATCGAGGGAAATCGCTGCCAAGCTGGGAGCACGTGTGGTGGTGGTGCAAGAAAAAGGATATGGCAGCGCTTTGATGGGGGGTATCCAGGCTGCCCGTGGATCTCTGATCATTATGGGCGATGCAGACGACAGCTACGATTTTCTGGAAATTCCGAAATTTGTCGACAAACTGCGTCAAGGCCACGAACTGGTGCAAGGCTGTCGTTTGCCTTGTGGGGGTGGTCGGATCCTTCCGGGAGCTATGCCAAAACTACACCGTTGGTGGGGAAATCCAATGTTTTCCTGGATGGTACGGCGAATGTTTCGCACGCCGATCCATGATGTCTACTGTGGATTACGAGGATTCACACGCCAGTTGTACGATCGACTTGATCTGCGCTGTACTGGCATGGAATTCGCGACAGAAATGATTATCAAAAGCAGTCTATTTGGTATCGATACCGTCGAAGTATCAACAACGCTGCACCCCGATGGCCGCAAGGCCCATGCGCCCCACTTGCGAACCTTCCGTGACGGATGGCGAACATTGCGGTTCTTCTTTATGTATAGTCCAAGATGGTTATTCCTGATGCCGGGAACTGGGTTGTTCCTACTGGGAGTGCTGGGATACGCACTGGCCCTGCCCGGTGTTACGCTGGCCGGCGCAACACTCGATGCACATACGCTGCTAATAGCCAGCTTAGTCATCTTATTAGGCTACCAATTGATTCAGTTTGCGATATTTGCCAAAACATTTGCCATCTCAGAAAAGATGATTCCAGAAGATCAGAAGCTGACAAACTGGATGCGCGTAATGAACCTCGAACGCTGCCTGCTCGCCGGATTGAGTGCTTGCCTGGGTGGGGGATCTCTGATCACAATCGCATTCTATCAATGGCAACAAGTTGGTTTTGGTCCTCTTGACTACAGCAGCACCATGCGCTGGGTCATCCCAGGGGTGACCATGGCCGCACTCGGTTTTCAAACGATTTTCTCCAGCTTTTTTATTAGCATCTTGCGGATGGCAAGACGTTGAACAGGAATGTCACGATGACTCCATCTACCAGAGCCTTGGATCCTACTCGCAGGTGTGTTGGAGAAGATGAATTTGATACTCATGCCTCCCACTATGAGGAATCGTTACAGCAGGGATTACGCCTATCAGGAGAAGGGCCAGAATATTTTGCTCAGCGGCGTATTTTATGGACTCGAAAGTTGCTCCAACAACAGGGAGAAGTGATTCGCCAAGTTCTCGATTTTGGCTGTGGTGTCGGCCTGGCAACCTCCATGTTGAGAAATGAAATCCAACCTGAATTCGTATGGGGTTACGATCCGTCATTAAAAACAATCGAAAGAGCACAACGAGAGAATAGTTATGCCATGACAAAGTTCTGCTCCAGTGCTAATGACCTGCCAATAGGTGATATTGATTTGGTCTATTGCAATGGTGTCTTCCATCACATCGAATTATCAGACCGACCAACAGCACTCGACATCATCTATCGTTCACTTCGACCGGGTGGTTGGTTTGCCCTATGGGAAAACAATCCCTGGAACCTGGGGACACGCTATATCATGAGCCATGTACCGTTCGATCGAGATGCGATTGTACTTTCACCTCCCAGTGCTAAACGCATGTTACGTTCAGCCGGATTCCAAGTAATCCGGACTGATGCTTGGTTTCTATTTCCGCACTGTATGTGCTGGTTACGCCCACTTGAACGGTTGGTCAATCGACTGCCATTAGGGGGCCAATATTTGGTCCTTGTTCAAAAACCGTCAACTAGTTTGTCAGAGCAATTCGTCTCATGATCATAAATCCTGCGATGAATTCCAATTTCGGTCATCGATGGAAGATCGCACTGTTACTCAGCGTATTAGCTTTCAGTTTGAATGCTGCTACTTCAGTACTGCGATGGCCAACGCCCGCTATCCACGATGAATTTAGCTATCTACTCGCGGCTGATACCTTTTCACAGGGACGACTAGCCAATCAGACACATCCTTTCTGGCAGCACTTTGAAACCTTTCATGTTTTCCATCAGCCCAGTTACGCATCAAAATACCCTCCAGGACAAGGGTTGATATTAGCAACCGGACAATGGCTTGTGGGCCAGCCAATCGTTGGCATTTGGATCCTGTCTGCCTTGACGACAGCAACGTGCTACTGGATGTTGCTGGGTTGGGTTTCACCCAGATGGGCAGCCTTGGGCGGGCTTTTATTCCTTGTACATCCTGGATACCAGATTATTTGGGGCCAATCGTATTGGGGAGGTACGTTAGCTTTCCTGGGTGGATCGCTGGTCTTTGGCGCTGCAGCTCACATGAGACGTTGTCCCCAAGTGTTTGATGCAATAGCCATGTCTTTGGGCGCGTTAATTCTAGCTATTTCACGACCTTATGAAGGTTTTGTCTTTTGTATGATCATTGGCGTTGTTGTGATTGTTCATTGGTGGCAACATGGGCTACCTGCTTGGCGCGCGTTAGCTTTGCATGCCTTCCTGCCCCAGGTAATGGTATTTCTCATCGGGGGTGCGTGTTTGGCAAACTACAACTATGCCGTCACTGGAAACTGGCGAATCATGCCCTATCAACTTCACGAATCGATCTATGGATTAAGTCCGTGTTTTCTTTGGGATCAACCTTTCGAAGATCGAGAATATAACCATGCCATATTATCAGAATTTCATCATGGCTGGGGAATGGAAATATATCGAAAGCAACAATCACTTACCGGATTGCTGGAAACAAAAATCGCGATGTTTGAATCTACTTGGAACCATTTTTTTCCATTGCCTCTGATGTTGCCGCTGCTTTTCGTGCCATTTTGTCATGCTCGATACAAGAGGACCGTCATCGTTGTAGCAAGCATCGCATGGCTCTCCGCGACAGTCACGGTCTGGAACCTGCCTCATTACCTTGCGCCCATGTCGCCAGTGTTATTGATTTTGGTTCTGATGGGTCTTCGCCAGGCTAATGTTTGGGGTAAGAAATACTTGAATCAACCCCGACTGGCCACTTTGTTTGTAGCCTTTCAGATAGTTTTCTTTTCTGTTTGCACCATCAACTATGGTATGGCTCCCAAAGATACTTGGCAGTGGCGCCGTGCTGCCATCTTTGAACAATTAAAATCCTCACCCGGACGACACCTCGTATTTGTCCATTACCGTTCAGACCATAACCCGCATCATGAGTGGGTCTATAACCGGGCAAATATCGACCAATCCCAGGTCGTCTGGGCACGCGAGATGGGAGCAGCACGCGATCGGGCATTACTGGAGTATTTTCAAGATCGCAAAGCCTGGGTCCTGGACGCCGATGCGTCTCAGCCGAACTTAGAACCCATCCTCAGGCCCATGGATCTTGTGCTGATGAAGCACTAAGCAGCCATATTTTGATTAGAGAATTTGGCAGCAAACAGGGCGAAATCCTCAGGTGTATCAATACCACGAGTCGCTTCATCTACTTGTGCTACCATAATGGTGTCACCCTGTTCTAACACGCGCAACTGTTCTAGCTTTTCCGCCTGCTCCAGCGGACTGGAGGGCAAATCAGCCAAACGCAATAGTAATTCACAGCGATACGCGTAGATGCCAATATGCTGAAAAAATCGAGGATCTTCAGATATATTTGTGTCCTTAGGTGGTGAATTTCGCTCCTCTGGGACTGTCTTCTCATCGCGTAGATAGGGAATAGGACTGCGACTAAAATAGAGTGCGCGACCCAAAGCATCAAACACCACCTTCACACATGCCGGGTCGTGAACCATGTTCCTGTCGTGTATCGGTGTGGCCAAAGTTGCCATCGATGCTGCTCGGTTCTCCTGCAAACGCTCGATGAGGTGGTCGATGTCGGTTGGGTTGATTTCTGGCTCATCTCCCTGCAGATTGACAACAATTCCCGTCCGTTGGAAATCTTTCCCTTGAATTCCCTTTCTACGGGAGTTGCGAATGGCTTCCGCTACTCGATCAGTACCGTTGGAGCACGTTGAGCTTGTCATGACCACCGTGGCGCCAAATTGACGCGATTCGCGGGCAATTTGATCATCATCTGTGGCAATCAGCACTTGTTCGGGGAGCCGGGCCTGGCAGGCTGCTTCAAAAGTATGCTGGAGTACGGTCTTGCCGCCCGCACGGAGCAATAATTTATCCGGCAAGCGAGTGGAATGTCGGCGTGCGGGAATCACTAAAACACATTGGTCAACCATGTCACTGTTCTCTATGCTTTTCCCCTAAAACTTCGCCATAAACCGAGCAGAGCGAGTGATAGCGAAATGGACATCCGAGCGATAGGGCGATTATAACAAATGTGGATTTCGGAATTTTGAGTGTGGCCGGAATCATTAACAAGAAAATGTTCGCATTTACCCATTTTCAGGAAATTGATACCCTACACGCAGAAATTTTCGGTTCATTGCTAGCATGCATTGCTCCTCCTTCATTTTCTAACCGGTTCAAATTAATCATGTGCGGTATCGTTGGATACGTTGGTCCTCACCAGGCCAGCGATTACTTATTGGACGGCTTGCTGCGACTCGAATACCGAGGCTATGACAGCGCGGGGATCGTCGTGCTGGACCGTGGTCAATTGGCAATCTCCAAAACCTCAGGCCGCGTCGATGGCCTGACCAATATGCTCAAAACTAATCCGGCTTGCGGGACCATAGGAGTGGGACACACACGTTGGGCAACGCATGGTCCTGCCACCGATGTTAATGCACATCCACATTTTGGTGGCAGTGAAACACTTGCCCTGGTCCACAATGGGGTGATCGAAAATTATAGCGTACTCAAAAACCATCTACTGAATTTGGGGTATACCTTCCAGACCACCACTGACAGTGAGGTGGTTGCCCATCTCATTGCCCATGAACTCAACAGTCTGCCCGAAGACGTCTCCAGAGAACTCGACCCGTATGCACCGCTTGTCGCGGCCGTACAAAATGTTTTGGTTCAACTTCGCGGCACCTATGGTCTGGCAATTGTCTTCCGTGATTGGCCCGACGCAATTCTCGTAGCCCGGCTAGGCAGCCCTTTGGTAATCGGCATTGGCGAAGGTGAACACTTCATCGCCAGCGATGGTTCACCCTTGATTGGACGTACTGACAAAATTGTCTACCTTGCTGACCACGAAGTTGCAGTTGTCACTGCCAACTCCATTCGAGTAGTTCACCGCGACCAGGGCGATGTGGGACATGATGTCAAGTTGCTTGAAATGGATTCCATGAATGTTGAGCTGGGGGAATATCCTCATTACATGCTCAAGGAGATATTCGAGCAACCTGAATCAGTCCGCAACGCATTACGCGGCCGCTTGGATCGGGATGCCGCAACCGCCCTGTTTGGCGGACTCAATCTTTCACCTTCCCAATTACGTAATATTGAACGATTCGTACTCACTGCCTGCGGCACAAGTTGGCACGCCTCACTCGTCGGAGAATACATGATTGAGACGCTGGCGAGAATTCCCGTGGAAGTTCAATATGCTAGTGAATTGCGATACCGCAACCCACCTTTATCTCCCCAAACATTGTTGTTCTCACTCACTCAGAGTGGTGAGACCATCGACACGCTAGCTGCACTTCGAGAAATGAAGCGTAAAGGCCACTCCACAATGGCTATTTGCAACGTCGTAGGGAGCACGATCTCGCGCGAGTCAGATGGTGGCATCTATCTTCATGCGGGTCCGGAAATTGGTGTCGCTTCGACCAAAGCCTATACCTCGCAATGCACTGTCTTGGCGCTATTGGCACTCTATTTTGGCCGCCTGCATCACCTCAGTTACGAACAAGGTCTAAAAATCATTGACAACCTGGAAAATCTTCCCGACCAAATTGAATTAGCATTAGCATGCAATGCAGATGCCCGTTTGATCGCGGCCCGCTACAGTCAGTGCAATAACTTTCTCTACTTGGGCAGACAATACAATTTCCCAACCGCTCTAGAAGGAGCGCTTAAGCTCAAGGAAATCAGTTACATTCATGCCGAAGGGTACCCGGCTGCAGAAATGAAACATGGTCCCATCGCCTTGGTAGACGAAGAAACACCCAGCGTATTCATCGTACCTCAAGACGGTGTCTACGAGAAAGTGCTAGCCAACATCGAAGAAATCAAAGCCCGCGGTGGACCAGTCATCGCTATTGTCAGCCAAGGCGACCAGCGGGTTGCTGAAATTGCTGACGAGGTCATTGAAATGCCAACCGTAGCCGATTATCTGCAACCTATTGTCGCGGCCATCCCGTTGCAATTGTTAGCCTATCACATTGCCGTGCTAAGAGGTTGCGACGTTGATAAGCCGCGCAACCTGGCGAAGAGTGTGACGGTGGAGTGAAGGAAGCGCTAGTTGATAGCCGCTAGACGCGAAAGCATGGGAGTGAGCAGTGGTATTGTGTGTATTTTCGTGAATTATGGTGGCTGCTATCTTCTTTCCTATTTTGACGGTTATTCACATTCTCCGATTCCCAATCTCTGTGTTCACCTACCACCACCTTCAGCCTAATTTGCTCGACGCAGGCTGCCTCTGATCCTGGCTGAGCTACACTTTACAGGTGGATATCGACTGCCGTGGATGAAATTGCTCAGTCCATTTCGCAGGAAATCCACCATTAAGGGGTACTCTCACAGGATAATACCATGCATGTCATTACCGACCCGAGTCTGCTGTCGTCAGAGCAACAGGAATTAATCCTGGCCGCCACGGCCAATCGAGGGATGCTCCAAATCTGCAATCGTTCCAACACCTATGGCCGAGCGGTTTGTACGAAATCTGAAATTTTCAGCGATGCCGACGATCGTGAAATTGCCCAACGTTACCTCCATGCGGTGCGTGAATTAGAAAAATACTTATTGATACGCCAAGCCCAGGCGAGAGACCACTACGAACTGACCAATTTCGGCTGGCAGATCAGCCGTAAGGTAGTTACTCCCGTCCCCTCAGCAGTTATCTCAATGGGAGCGAATAATTAATGGATTTATTGAACGAAACCGCTGAGAAAGAGTCACTCATCTCCGCCTTAGGACTGGACGATAATTTTCGTCCAGAGGCGCCAACTTGCCTGGAGGAAACCGGGTTGAGCGATGCGTTCATTGAAGAACTTGTTCTCAAGTGCCTGCTCAGCTCCGGTTCAGAAAGCGGCCGAAAAATCGCCAACCTGATCTGCCTGCCCCTGCCTATGGTGGAGGATCGGTTTGACAGGCTGCGATCTCGTCAGCTAATTGCAACCACAGGTTCCGCCATGTTGGGTGACTACGTGTTTCAACTCACCGACAAAGGGCGTGAGTTGGCCCAACGGGCCGCGCATACCTGCTCCTACGTGGGTCCAGCCCCCGTCCCCTTAGAAGATTATGTCAACTCGGTCGCGGCTCAAGCAATTCGTGCCGAAAAGCCCAAACGGGCCCAGTTGGAAAAGGCATTTGAGGACATCAATGTCGAAGCAGAAATGCTTGACCGTATTGGCCCCGCCGTGACGGCAGGTAAGGGAATGTTCGTCTACGGCGAACCGGGCAACGGCAAAACAACTCTAGCCAGACGCATCACCCATTGCTTTGGCCAACACATTGTCATTCCTCACGCGATTATTGAAGATAGCCAAATCATCAAACTCTTCGATGCCGCTTGTCACGAGCCAATTCAATCGGACCATGATGGGATTATCAAGTCCAACGACCTGGATCAACGCTGGCTCCGAATCCGCAGACCAACTGTCATTGTTGGTGGTGAATTGGTCATGGAAAACTTGGAACTAAAACACAACCCGTCCGGTAATATCAGCGAAGCATCATTGCAACTCAAAAGCAATTGTGGATGCCTGCTGATCGACGACTTTGGCCGACAACGAATCGATCCAACCGAACTGCTCAACCGATGGATTATCCCATTGGAAAATCGCATTGACTATTTAACCCTGTCGAGCGGCAAGAAAATTGAAGTTCCGTTCGAGCAATTGATTATTTTTTCTACCAATTTGGAACCGAACGACCTGGCTGATGAAGCCTTTTTACGGCGGATTCCCTTCAAGGTCCATGTGGGTGATCCTTCGATCCAAGAATTCCATAAGCTCTTTGAAGACTATGCTCGTTCGGCCAATGTATCTTATGCAGAAGGCCTGATTGATTACCTGGTACAGACCCATTTTATCGAAAGCGGAAGGCCTCTCAGGCGATGTCATGCACGGGATCTGATTGACCATGTCACCAACTATTGTGAGTACCACGAACAGCCCTTACGCATTGAAGAAGATCGTATTGATCATGCCGTGGCCAATTACTTCACGGTGATGTCGGGCTAGTGCTTTGTCAAACTTATCTTTTTGGGTAGACGCACAACTTAAGACCACCGCCTGAAGGCGAAGGGTTCGCCGACAGTCGGCTAAAGCCCAACTTTCTGGTTGTGGCTTACTTACCGCAATCGCCACGAAGTGGCGAAAGCATCTAGCCGTGGGGCGTGAGCCTGTTGTTTA
>JBDOMT010000153.1:0-18630 GCA_039831705.1 Pirellulales bacterium
CCGAAACATTATGACTCTTGTGGATATATTCGCTCACATGAGCAATATACCACCTCTCCACTTCGTTAGCGCCGCAAGCGGCGGGGAATTAGACCCCATGAGATTAACCACAACTCGCAGCAAACGGAGACGATCATGCCCCAGCTAAGCCACAGACTCCAGACTCACGACCGTAGCACCGACCAGCCAACCCATTTCAACAGCAACCGCCAAAAGGAAAGCACAATGCTCACTCGCAACTCCAACTGAAACCGTCACTTCGCAATTCAGCTCACCTTTGCGTTCCTGGTTACGACACTCATCGCTCTGCCAATGACTCATCAGGCACTGGCAGCAAAACCCGAGCCAGTCGGTACGGCGACCGCACGCACCGTGGTCTACCACAAGACAACGCAAATTGACGGCCTGGACATCTTCTACCGAGAAGCAGGGCCGAAGTATGCACCAACCGTCTTGTTACTTCACGGCTTTCCCACATCCTCTCACATGTTTCGCAACCTGATCCCCGCCTTGGCGGACCGCTACCACATTGTCGCGCCGGACTATCCCGGATACGGGAACAGTTCCGCCCCTTCGGTCAGAGACTTCGAGTACACGTTCGACAATCTGGCGAACGTGGTGGAAAAGTTCACCGAAAAGGTCGGCCTCAAGAAGTACTCAATCTACCTAATGGACTACGGCGCGCCGGTCGGATTCCGCCTGGCTGTCAGACATCCTGAACGAGCTGAAGCGCTGATCGTCCAGAACGAAAACGCCTACGACGAGGGAATCGACAACGACTTCTGGAAACCAATCAAGGAGTACTGGAAGAATCGCTTGACGGCACAAGGCGACAAACTGCGTTCCCTGCTGACACTCGGAGCGACGAAATGGCAGTACACACATGGCGTGCGAAATGTCGAAACGATCAGTCCCGATACCTGGGGCCACGTGCAGCCGCTCCTGGATCGGCCCGGCAATCAGGAGATTCAACTTGCCTTGTTCCACAGTTACGGCAGCAACCCGCCGCTGTACCCGAAGTGGCAGGCCTATCTCCGCAAACATCAACCGCCGACGCTAATCGTGTGGGGCAAGAATGATCCGATCTTTCCGGCTGCGGGGACACACCCCTACCAGCGAGACCTCAAGAATTTGGAGATTCACCTTCTCGACACGGGACACTTCGCTCTCGAAGAAGACGGTGACGTAATCGCCGGGCACATTGGTAAATTTCTCGGCAAGCACGTTGATGTGTCAGCCCTCCAAGTCAGCTCGAAATGATTGCTGCTTCAGTCCGGGCCGTGCCGAATCGGCACGGCCGAATAGAGGACACGCCTTTTCAAATTCAGGCAATGGGCAGCGTGCTTGGGCTTCAACCAGCACGCTGTCCTCCTCGAAACCTAAAATCATCGAATCTATTCAAGAGTCCGCCATGCCTTCGCCAACCGTCCAATGATGGCAATGATACACAGTGCCACTCGCCCAGTACCTCGGAGAACGTCTTATGTATCAATATCCCAGCGACACCGCCTTCACGCCCGCATTCAAAGCGATCCAAGCCGACAAAGGGTCCCGATCCGCCTACGCAAGAGTCGAGCAAGGAAATGGCTGACAAACGACCGTCACGCCGGAGTTGACAGCGTTCCTCGCAGATCTGGACATGTTCTATCTGGGGACTTCCAATGCCGAAGGCCAGCCCTACATCCAATACCGGGGAGGTCCCAAAGGGTTCCTCAAAGTTCTCGACAAAAACAGACTGGCGTTTGCCGACTTCTCTGGCAACGCACAGTACATCTCCGTGGGCAACCTCGACGACAACAATAAGGCATTTATCTTCTTGATGGACTACACCAACCGACGTCGCATCAAGGTCTGGGGAAATGCCAAATACGTTGAGGACGATCCGCAATTGCTGCAGCGTCTGACCGACGACGAGTATGGTGGGCGCGTCGAGCGAGCCATCGTTTTCCACATTCATGCCTGGGATGTCAACTGCCCACAACACATCAAACCGCGTTTCACTGAAGAAGATCTAGGTCCGATGGTCGAGCAGTACCAACGCCGTATCAGTAAACTTGAAGCCGAGGTTCATCAGTTGAGACAATCCCAAGTTGGGCACAACGTCGAAATGACACATGACTGAATGGTTGAGCGGCACCCGACTGACCCAGTGAAGTTTCCTCTACCAAATCGGATCATGCTAAATTATGCTTTGCATACCGAAAGATTTTGTTGCCATTCAACGCGCGCATACAAGTGGGCCACGTTGGTGCTTCTCACTTTCTCTCTGAGTTACAGAGATCTAGGTAGGACCGTGGATCCTTTCACATTGACGCCGGTGAAGATGCCGTAGGCACCATGACCCCAGTCGACTTCGCCTAAGCTACTCGCGGACTCGGGTGCCGATGTCACTGAACCACTGAGCATGACGGAGGAACCGATGAGGTTTCCATCCTGCTCGACACGCATCACTCTATCGGTAAGCGTAAATCGCAACTCGGTTGAGCCCTTAGTCCACTTCACCGGTACACTCAAATGCCCCGAGGCATGCAGGCGCGTGACCGATCCGTACTCTTTCCACGCATTACTGCCTACAAAGTCAAATTTTGGCTCCCACCTACATGGGCTCTTGGCCGAAGTTGATATCAGAAGCGAATTCTTCAACGGTACCATGCTCGTCACGCGTTGCCCCCACTGGTTGGCGACACCCCCCAGTGCCTTGCATTCCAATTCGTAGGGATGGGTGGTCGCATCCGTCAACGCGGGATGTGAAAACATGCGCCGCGCCAGGTTCCAATCACCCTGCTCACGGTGATACCGCCAAACCTCGCCCCAGGGCCACACGCCAACGTACAGTTCACCTCCATACAACACCATCGTTTGTGCTTCGCGCGCACTTCCGCTGACACCCTTCATCACGGGTGGCCATCCCTTGATGCGCTCTACGGTCTCTCCATCGAAAGCAAACAATTCCCCGGTCGGATATTGCCCCAACAACAACTGATCGTAGTACGTGAACCCGGTGTAGACTTGATAACTGGTTTTCATGCTCCCATTCACCAATGTGCGCCATTGCCCGTCCTGCAACGCGTACACCCCGCCGATATTCGAGCACGAAATCACTTGGTCGCCCAACTGCCCGTAAGCATAAGGAAACTCGCCTACAATGGGCACCGTCTTCACGGTCGCCTTGCCCAGATCGACGGCACCTGTGCCCGGCGTCCAAGGACACGCGTAGAGCTTCGAATAGCCTTGCTCATCCTTCGCATACGAACGATACTTCGCCTCACCCGGTCGATAAATATGGTAGAAGACCAGATAGCCCTGGCCATAGTAGAACCCTTTATAGTTTCCCTCTTCTGCCGCAGGGAGTATCGTATCGCCATCGAGAGTCACCGCGCCAGAATCGAATGAGAGCCGACTGTTGCCGACGCGGGTGTCCACTCGATTGCGTGTTGAGCTTGGATTCCATGCTTTGTCGTCGTCATCCCACACGCGCACCTTCGAATTCGTCACAGAAGCCTTGCCATCGAAATCAACCGTCGCGTAAACCTGGCCATCGTAATTGAACAAATAGGTCCCCGCCAACTCCCCCGGTCGTGGTAGCGCCATCGCCTTTAGCTTGCGTGCCCCTTCGGTCGGGCGAACATAGAAATGAACCGTATGTCGGTCATGCCGATAGTAAGTGTTGTACGCGCCGGAGAAACCTGCACCGACGACAAAGGCCCCATCTTCTGTGCGCACCTCGAACAGCGACCCAAAGTTTTGGCCAAGGTCTTCACCGCGGTCGACATTGACCACGATCGTGGTATCTGAGTAGGCGACCGTGCTCGCTATTAGCAGCATGGTAGTGGAGATGAGACTCAATCGATAAAGAAAACGCATTTTCGTTCCTTTCTCTTTACTTTTTCAAGTATCCATCCGGCTTTTCCGTCTGACACGGTGCGTTATGGTTTGGACCAGTCAAGTACCTGGTGGTATTCAAGCAATCGTTTCCGAAATCTATGGTAATCGAGATCTTGTATGGACGTTCCGTCTTTCATCGAATAAACGGTCTGACGGACCACCGCTCGTCGAAGAAATCAGCGGCAACGACCTTCCCTGGCCAAAGCGAGTTGGGCGGTGTTCGCAAATCGATCACGGCCCAGTCGGGAAGTTTGGGCACCTGTCTTGCGTTGTTGAGGTAAGCAAACTCACGATAAGTAAAGCCACTGTTGAGAACAACGTAGCGTTTTGAATTCAAAGGGTTGGGATACACAAGAACAAGCGCGTGATGAGCTGCGTCAAACTTGCGGTCGCCGACAATAACGAACTCGCCAGTCCACTGAAGTGGGAGTTGGTGGGCGATCTTTCCGATCAACTGATTGCTCGCTACGTCCCCGAACAGAATGAGATTGGACGACTCAATGTCCGCTTCAGTGACCTCCGAATCGTCTTTGATGGTCGCGTCCCCACGGAAGTGGCGTCGCCAGTGTTCAACGAAGTGAGCAAGTTCAGCCCGACTCCACTTATCGACTATTTCTGTGTTTGCCTGACGCGTCGGTCTTACGACGATGAACGACCCCATGAACGCATCGTCGATCGGCCCTTGCAGGTGTTGACGTTTGTGAAGACCATCAGTCGGCGGACCTGCGGTCGCCACCGCCTCGCCGTTCCACAGATGAAAGCTCCAGGAGCGATCGCTCATCGGGCGTGGGGCCCGATACGACTTGCCGTTGACTTGAACCGTGACAGGCTTTCGGATGTCGAATGGACAACGTCCGGAAGGAATCGAGAGCGATAATCCACTGACATTGCTTGTCTTTACTTCGAGATGGTTCGCGTCGACAATCGTCGCGTCGACACGGGCTTGCTCCCAGTGCTCCTCCAGACCGGTGATCATAACCCAATGGCTGCGGTTATACTTCAGAGTATAGGTTGTGAGTTGAACGTGACGAGGTAGACCATCACGTCCCAGTTCGGCCAGGCTGAACAGTCTCGCATCGATCTCGTCCGCCGCATCCCTGTGAATGGCATGTTTTGTGTCAGGACCGATGATATGGACCAGCGAGATATTTTCTTTCGCGAGTGCTGTCTCCATGATATCAGCGGCTTGCTTTTGGATATCCAGTTCACCGCTATATGCAACCGTGGGCAAGTTAAACAAATTTGCCGCATAGCCAGGACAGTCGTACCAGCGCCACAGTTTTTGTTCAAACCATGTCGGAGCTAGCTTTTCTTTCTGGAAGAACTTGAGAAACTCAGCTGTTTCTGAGAAACCGGCTCCCGGGTTGGCGGCAAAGAACAGATCGGGGTAGTGCACAGCCATCTGCCAACATCCGGCCCCGCCCATCGAAAACCCGCGCACAGCAACGCGATCGTCATCAATGCGGTACTGATTTTTCGCGTGGCCAAGTGCTTCGAGCACATCGATCTCGCCAGCAAACTTGAAGGCGTTGCTATAGCGACCGTAAGGGTGCAGCACGATTGTATTCTCCGGAGCGATGTGGCCAACTTGTCGCATCCGTTGCGAGAGGAAGGCGTTCTCGCTGAGTCTCTCGCCGCGACCGTGGAACCACAGGTCAAGACGAAAATCATCTTTGCCAGCGAATGAATACGACTCGGGAATAACCAAACCGTAGGGCTGTGCGGTTTGATCGATTTTCGAGCGATAACCTCGAACGACGAGTCCGGTTTGCTGTGTCCAAGGTGCATTGCCAGCCAATAACTGTTCCGCTCGCTTCATGCCAACTCGTATGACTTCCGCCGCACCTTTGACCTCGCCCGCCGTAAAAAACTCGTTGTGCTTTAAGGCAACATGCACCGCACGATGGAAGATTTCGACGTCTGGCAGCAACTTTTGAACGAGTGAATGCTTACTGCGACTGAGTGAGGTCAACTGACTTTGAAGCGTTTGCAGTTGCAGTTCGAGTGCCTTTCGATCTGCCGCCGGGACATCGATGCCGGCAGGAGGGATTTGACGCACGTTCTCCGGAATGTTGTCGCGAAGTCCATCGGCGCAAACTGGGTGGCACGCGAGCAGGAAGATGATCGCCAGGCTGGCCAATGGTCGCATCTTAGGCTCCGAGGGAATCGCGAATGCTATTACCAGAGCGCGTGACAGGCGTATTTTCGTCATGGTGTCCCCAGTTGGCGTTGTTTGGTTTAGTGCTTTTCCCATTCCACCACAGGCTGTAAGACTATCTCATACGGAGAATACGAAGAACAGCCCTGCCATCAGAAAGATGAATGCCTTGGGGTATTCGGAGAGATTTCCCAGCGCGTTCCGGATAGGGAAAGGTCCTTCGTGGAGTCATTCAACTGCATCAAGCCACTGTTCCCGCCAGAAAATAAGAAATTGCGTTATGCTTCAGCCCCGGGCACCGCGGCGCAGCTGTGGTGGCCTCAACGTGTAAAATGACTCGCCTCAGCGGCGAGCTGTCTTTAGCTCGTTCAAACTCCAGTCGTAGTCCATATAGGAAACACTGACCGAATTAGCATTCGCTGCAGCACTAGCCGCCTGGGATGGCAGATACGGAGTGATCGACTTTAGCTGAGCGGCCTGATTTGCGCCAAAATCTCCACCAAACCAACTCAGGATTGCAGAGAGATAAAACCGCCGGCCCTGGACATCGTAACGAAAGTTTTCTCCGTTTGCGAAAAACGCCCGGGTATTGACGACAAGTTGTTCCTCCAGTCTTGCAGCAATGTACGCCTCATTGAGCAAACGGGGGCAACTGTGGGACGCACAGACGATCGCAAAGTGGATACGAGGTTCACTCATCTTGCGCAGGATCTGATGCTCCATGGCTTCTAACGAATACGTATTTTTGCCAACCGTCAGCAATAGATCTTTCCAAATATTGTAGCCAAAGATCTTTGCCGTGTGGTTGCGAATGCTGGTCGTAGGGTACTCTCGTAAAATACCTTTCACTGTCACTGCATTGTAAGCATTGATCCAAAACGCCAGCTTCGCTTCACGACTCGCTTGTGCCTGGGGATTGGCACGTGACAAAGAGTTGAGGTAAGCGTCTAAAGCATGGCTATCCGAAGTGGAGTTCTGCCAAGCCTGATAGGCCACATGGCCCTGAACATCAACATATTTTTTGAGAAGTCTGTCCCAAGGAGTATGGTCGACCTGGTCATAAGATACCTGCTGATTTGCTGGGAAGGCTCTTCCTACCGTTACCTTCGAACCGGCTAATACTGCAGAGGTGAAGGTGATACCAATGGTAGCCAACCCCAAGACGACGAGTGCGTACCTGTGAACCATCTGAATGACTCCTTTCAATAAATATAGCGTAGCCCGCATATTTTATAAACATTCCGCTGGAGGGTGACGGGATTTACTACGGTACCTTACCAGGAAAATGCACAGAAAAGGCCTCAACTTTTTTGTCAACACTAGTAAACAGTGTGAGTTACTTCACGCAGACACTCGGCATCATTCTCCGATGATACGGGAACAAGGGCAAAACCGATGCTTCTATTTTCAGTCGGAGAATCTAAAAGTATCGCAAATCTACACTGACATTGGTACTAACCTCTGCATGTCTATCCGTATCTTCCTGAACTGTTCAATGTAGCCACCGTATTCCCCACATCGTAGTTGCACCCAGCGCTGCACCGAGAGGCAAAGTCGTCACCCAGGCGGCCAGAATTTTGCCAATCGTCACCCAGCGAGCCTGGCCCGTGACGGCTCCCAGGCCAAACAATGCGCCACAACTGATGTGTGTAGTCGAGACGGGCATGCCCATCCGACTAGCCCCGATCACAATGGCGCTGGTCATTAAATTGGCAGTAAATCCTTGGCCATGATTCATTTGGGTAATCTTTTGACTCATCGTTTCCGCAACACGTCGAGCACTTAAAAGACCACCGACCGCGATCACAATTCCCACCATTGCGGTACCAGCAATTCCGCTCAACAGTGGCATCACCAACAGCAAGGCGGCAATCTTTGGCGTATCGTTAAGACCCCGGGCAAAACTAACAGCACCTGCCGAAAGAAAATGCATTCGGTCCAAGACTCCTTTCGCCTGGATCCCCAGTACCTGGCCTTGATACTGACTCTGACAGGTCACCTGGTCGCCGATCTGCAACGAGAGTTGCTCAGCCCGTTCCAAGGCAAGGCAAGAATTCTCGATGGGCACCGTTTCCAGTACTTGTCTGCCCACGCAGAGACAGGTCTCTTCGGACACCCCCAGGCTGCAACGTGCATAACGAAACAGAGGATATACTGCCACCGTGACAAATACTGCCAGCGGTGGACTGAGCAGAAGGGGTACAAAATAACTGCCGCCAAGCTGCCCCAGATTAATCGATGAACCCGCGGCCAAGCCAGCTCCCACGAGCGCCCCAACCAGGCCGTGTGTGGTCGAGACAGGCATTCCAATACGTGTCGCCAGAAGAACCGTAAGGCCAGCTCCCAAAGCGACGGCTGCCGTGTAGTCAGCGTTGACAGCCAGGCTATCGTCTACCAGGCCTTTGCCACTAAAGCTTTTGAGCAATTTTTCAGCCAGCAAGACGGCCGTGAGAGACCCTAAAAAAGTAGTGAGGGTGGCCCAAGTCAAGGCCCAACGGTAATCGGTAGTGCCGCTACCAAACAGGGTCGCCACGCCCTTGAAGTTGTCATTGGCTCCGTTCGCATAAGCCAGAAGCAAGCCTGCCACGATCACGACGACGATCAACATCAATGGATACTCCTATTTGAACATGCTAGAGTGTTTCTACTAACGATTAAACTGTGTTGAAGTGACTCTAGCGAATTCGCTGCTGCCAAACTGTTGGCCAGACCACATTCAGCTAAGGACTTTACGAACATATTTTGCTAGCAAAACACAATTTTGGAGCAGCAACGTTGGCGCAGCGGCAGCGGTGCCCGAGCCTGGAAGTATCACGCTCGTTCTGTCGATCGTACTCCTCCTCGGCAGCAGCCAAGGTGTGCGACCGTCATAATGATCAGCTTGGAGGCTAGATTGTTAATACAGTAGGCGGGCACCCCTTCAGTTCACTCCTTTGATCGACATGATCGGACTGAGCTCGGTTTGGATGCGAACTAAGTCTTTCTGACCACGCATGACCGTATGAATATCTTTGTAGGCCAAGGGCGATTCGTCCTTGAGTCTGATGTCGCCTTCATGCTCCACCCCTGCCATACTCTCGGCAAAACGCTTGTTGGATATACTCCGCGTTGCCGCATGACGTGACATGACCCGGCCGGCGCCATGCGAGCAGGAACAGAACGCAAAATCGTTGCCACGACCTTCGGCGATGTAAGATGCCGTACCCATGCTGCCGGGAATCATCACTGTTTCACCATCGAGGGCCCGAATGGCTCCTTTACGGTGAACATAATACGTTTCGCCCAGATGGGTTTCCTGGGCCACGTAGTTGTGGGCCACATCCAGCATACGCTCTGCCACCGTTTCGGTCCCAGCTTCTTGCAGTGTACGACTGTGAAGGGCAACCACTTCGATGGCGCGTCGCATCATCTCCTTGCGGCTTTCCCTGGCGAAAGTCAAGGCAAAACCCAGGTCACTCAAATACGCAACAGCCAAGTCACATGCCGCCGGCAAATGCGGAATCCGGCGGTAGGCCTTGGTATCGATACCCACTTGCTCACTGCCCGCTTCGATGTAGTAATCTTTGATCCGTACTCCCAGGGTACGCGAGCCACTGTGCAACATGAGCCAGGTGCTACCGTCGGCATCTTCCTGCAGCTCGAGAAAATGGTTGCCGCCTCCCAGTGAGGCGAACTGTCGAATCAATATCCGTTTCAAACGATTGGTGAGCAAACCGCACTGGAGATCTTGCTGCCAAAGAGAATTTTCTTCCACCCGGCGGCTCACGTTGGCATTGTGCGCAGCTCCGGTGGGGATTGCGGCCCGCAAGTTGTCTCGCAGCTGTGGCAACACATTCCTCAAGTCGGTTGCTTCAACGGGCAGCTTTACCGCTGTGACCCCACAACCGATATCGCCACCAATCACCGCCAGGAGCAAAACCTCCTGTGTTGGAATCACACTCCCCACCATGGAACCGATTCCCGATTGGCGCACTCCCAGATGATGGTCGGGCATCAGAGCGATGTAGGGGCTGACAAAGCATGTCCGCAACAGGGGCAGAAAGGCCTGGAGAATCCCCTGGCGGTCCAAGTCACCAGTCGTATCCCACACCCGAACCAGACCGTCGTCCACGGTAATGTCCCGAACATTTTTTTGTCGGTATCGAAATCGCTTTTCCACCAGGAAACTTCTCCGTCATTAATTCCTAAGGGGTTCAGCGCGCGGTTGGACATGTGGAGGCAGGACCTCAAATCTGAAATCGGGCGCTTTCCTGCGACTCACCGCTCGTGCCACTTCCGAACGCAATGCAGGTTTCAACGCCTGCAACAAGGACTTCACTTCGTCCGTATCGTATTCCAGCGCAGGATCGTTCGAATAGACTTGCACTACGTAAACCCCTCCGGAAATCGATGGTTCGACCGATCCCACCGAAAACGAGGCCAGCAACGAATCTTCCGATTGGCCCAAAGTTTCCACCAGCGTATCGTGGATCTGCTCTCCCAGTCTCAGGGCGGCGTAGTTGGGTTTGCCGCGCAAAGTTTTCATTTGTTGCGACTTCTTCTCATAGCGCGGGTCGACTCCGTCTCCTTCTCGAACTTCACCCACCAGCGACTCCAACACGGAGCGTTGCTGAGAGTGTTGTTGATTTTTGGCCATAACGAATCTTTCTGAGGTTGACCCTATGCTGACCGACAAGAATAGTCGCGTCGTAAGGGGTCGTTAAATTATTGGTAGCGTGCAGGCTGGAACGAGCTCTGCGCTGCTCCAGCAAAATATCTAAAGGCGAGCGGCGGATAAGAATACTAGCACGCAGAGCAAGCAAGTGGGTCTTACGCACCCAATCACTTGCACGTCTCGTTAGCATTCGGGCAATCTCTCAGCTGCCGCCGCCTAACTAGATGACAGTCGATTTTGAAATAGGTTCATTTTCATTCAGGAAGTGAACACTCCCGTCGACAAAGGCAAAAGGGCCCCACCAGGGTGATCGCTGGCGGCAACAACCTGAGCAACCGTCGTAAGCCGACGAAACCGATTAAAACCTATTCCTGAACCATTTGCTCGATCCTGACGTACAGCAGGGGGTGTGCGATATTGAAATAAACGATTGCAGCAACCATAATAGGGAATATAGTTGTTTCAATTTCGGTGGGTGAGCCAACTTGGTTTCGGCTTTCCCGCATCGTTACGTTCCAGGTAGGCGGCCTTTCCTGGTGCTTCGTGAGGCTCTGACGGAACGGAGGGCTTCTATTGCAAACCGATCTAATCCCTAATTTTTGCAATTCGTCCTACTACTACGCCCTTCTTGCTCGACAGCACGCAACATTGAGAACCTCCTGCCATGATTCCCTTACCTTGGGCCCGTAAATTCTTCACCCAAACAGAAACCATAAGCCGTACTCACCAGCTGGGTTTCGAAATGGTCGAGCCCCGACTCATGTTAACCGCTACCACGGTTGGTGATGAGATACTGGTCAATGATCTGGCCATTCACGCACAATCGATCAACAAATCCTCGTCGGCAGTGGTAGCGACCCCTAATAACACCGTCGTAGTTTTCGAAGGCAATGGACGGGGCGACCGTCAGGGTGTTTATGCCGAGGTTCTCGATACCAATGGCCAAACCACGGCGGCCAGCTTTCTCGTTAATTCTACGATTCGCGGGAGGCAACAGGCACCTGCGGTGGATGCCGATGCCGATGGCAACTTCGTGGTCACCTGGGCCGGGCGTGGAGCTGGAGATAAACGGGGGATTTTCTTCCAACGTTTCGATACAGCCGGCACGGCGCTTGGTGGCGAAACCTTGGTCAACATAACAACTGGCGGGACACAACAAGAACCTGCAGTCGCCATGGCTGCTAACGGCTCGATGGTCGTCGCCTGGAGTGGTGTGGGCACAGGTGATGTTTCGGGCATTTTCATGCGCCGTTTTGATACCAATGGCCTGCCACTGAGCAGCGAAATTTTGGTCAATACGCACACCGACGATCATCAGGCCGAGCCTGCGGTCACCTTTGACTCTGTCGGTAATTTGGTCGTCGCCTGGAGTAGCCGCCATCAGGACGGTAGTGATTGGGGACTGTTTGCACAACGCTTTAATAGCGCAGGAGTTCGACTCGGCACTGAGTTTGCCATCAATACGACCACCTTTCAGAGTCAATCCGCGGTAGCGATTGCCGGGAACCCAACCGGCGGGTTCTATGCCGCCTGGAACAGCTTTGGCCAGGATGGGGATCGTTGGGGTGTGGTGGGACAACAATTCTCCGTCGACGGCACCCCCATTGGCACTGAGACTGTTCTCAACGACTCGACTACGGGACACCAACGCGACCCGAGTCTCTCGGTAGACGCCTCCGGGCGAGTGCTTGCCGCGTGGACCAGTGGCACGAGTGACGGTTCGGGCTGGGAAGTCGCAGCCCGTAGCTTGGCGGCCGATGGATCGCCCAATGGTTCCAGCTTTGCCGTCCATCGCGAAATCGCCGGTCTCAACTCGGGCCATCAGCGCAAGCCTTCGGTAAGTGCGTCCGGCAACTCGGCAGTAATCACCTGGTCGGGCAACGGCATGCCTGCCCGCCTTGGAGTGTTCCTCCAACGATTTAAAACTGGTGACGATCAGTCCGTTCCTTCACAAGCTCCCGATTTGGTCGGCTTCGCCCAGGCGCTGGCCGACTCGGGGACCCAGATGTTCGGTGCCTCCTGGTGCCCGGCATGCACGGCGCAAAAGGAAGTGTTCGAAGATGGCGCACAGTTTTTACCTTTTGTCGAAGTGACCAATCCCGATCGGTCTATCAACCAGATTGGTCTCGACAATAACATTTTCGCATTTCCGACTTGGGAATTCCCCGATGGTTCGCGACTCCAAGGAGAGCAAACCCTGCAGACGATCTCCGATCGCTCGGGCGTTGCTATTCCCACTTCGGACGATCCATTCCTGGCTGAACTTGTTGACGAAACGCTCTTGGTGGGCTCACCTTTGCACGTGCCGCTGGATGGTTACGACCCCAACGGCGGCCCGTTAACTTATGCTGTGACAAGCGACAATCCGGACGTCACCGCAACGATTCTTTCAGGCAATCGCTCGGCACGGATTAATGTCGCCGGTTATGGCGATTTGGTGTTTGAATTGTTCGAACAACGTGCAACACGGGCGACCGATCGTATGATCGAGCTGGCCGATGACGATTTTTACCGCGACATCATTTTCCATCGTGTGATTAATGGCTTCGTAATCCAAGGAGGGGATCCGACCGGCACCGGCACCGGTGGCTCCACGCTCGGTGACTTCGACGACCAGTTCCATCCCGATCTGCAACACAACCGCACCGGCTTGCTTTCGATGGCCAAGAGTACCGACGACACCAATGACTCGCAGTTTTTCATCACCGAAGGTGCAACCCGCAACCTCGACTTCAACCACACGATCTTTGGCGTACTGGTCGAGGGCGAATCGAATCGTGAGGCAATTAGCAACACGGCCGTCAGCGGCTCCCGACCAGTCAACGATGTGGTGATGGAGGAAATCGACATTTTCAGTGACGATGAAAATGGTGTACTGCTACTCAAGGCGACCGATGGGGCCACCGGATCGGCCAACATCACCGTAACCGCAACCGACCCGCAGGGACGTATCGTGCAGCGCACTTTCCGTGTCGACCTGGCGGCCGATACGTCCAATGGAAATCCTTACCTGAATGACATTGGACCTGTCTCGTCGCCAATCGATACGCCTGCCCAAATCCAGTTGACCGCAACCGACGTCGAAGACGATTCGGTATTTTTCGACGCCTCACGCAGAGGCACAGTCAACTACACCTTCACCCTCAGCCCAACCGGCCTGCTGGAAGTTACGCCTCCCGCTGGTTTTACCGGAACGGCTGAAATTCTGGTAAGTGTCGGCCGTGCCACGAATGTCCTCGACGACAACCAGCTGCTTACGATTGAGTTTGGTTAAGCGACAGACAGTTAAGAAATCAACTTAATACAAACACGACTCGCAAACGAGTGGGCACATGAAAACCCGTTGCTTGCGCTGCGTGCTAGTAAGAGCCTATCTACTGCTCGCAAAGGCAGGCCGGACCGAACTCCGCGAGTTCCCGCGTCGAACTACTCATCTTCCGCCAGACAATACAGATGCTTTTCGCCGCGCAAAAATAACTCATTATCGGCCATGGCGGCAGAGGCACTTACCGATTCAAAGAGATGATTCAGCGCCAACATCCGTGGCACTTCTTCACTGGAAAAGACAACCGTGGTTCCCTCCAGATCGGTCAGGTAAATGCGGCCGGCGGCGGCTACGGGGGACGAGTAAATATTTCTGATCTTAGGCAGCCGAAAAGGGCCGGGACGATCTTCACCCGTGGTGGCATCGACATGCGTGACAATCCCCTGGTAGTGCGATAAAAAGTAGAGGCCACCCCCATAAAGGAGAGGAGAAGGAACATAAGGCGTACCGCGCGAACGAGTCCACATGATTTGATCGGTGCCGGTGATGTCTCCCACCGCCCCATCGAGACGAATCGCCAATAAAGCCCGTTTTTCATAACTACTGCCCGCAAAAACCATGCCCTCAGCAGATACGGGGGAAGCTACGATGTTTGAGGAAAGGCCGCCGCATTCCCAGAGTACTGCGCCACTGGCCAAATCATAACCACGTATCCGGTGGGTGCCGCTGACGATGACTTGAGATTCGCCCTCATGCTCAACGATGATCGGAGTGGCCCATGACGTGACTTCGTCGCGCATTTTCTTCCATCGCTCTTTGCCCGTTTTTTTGTCGAGCGCTACAATGAACGACTCGCCTTCGTGGTCCCAGTTGACGATCAGTGTATCTCTATGGAGAACCGGCGAGCTACCCTCGCCATGGCCGTGAAGCGACTGCATGGAGCCAAAGTGGGTTTCCCATAGCAGCTTGCCATCGAAATCAAGGCAGTAGAGTCCAAACGAGCCAAACAAAGCAAACACTCGTTCACCGTCCGTCACCGGGGCGGCAGATGCCAGGCTACCGGTGTAATGTCCCTGTTCCTTAGGCATGGCCTCATGCAGGGTTTTCTGCCACAGAATCTTGCCGCTGGAACGGCTAACTGCCAAAGCTATAAATTGGTGCCGATGGGTAACCGGAAGGTTATCGTGGTTGCCCGGTGCGACGCTCGGATGGGGTGGAAGAGCTTCGCCAACAGGAACAGCCGAGGTGAGAAAGACAAAGTCATCCCAAACAATGGGCGAGGAAAGTCCGCGACCCGGTATGGGCGTTTTCCAGCGAATATTTTTGCCTTCTTCTTCGTCCCAAATCAGGGGCGGATTGCCATTTCGTGATACGCCCGTTGCCAATGGCCCGCGCCAATGGGGCCAATTTCCCGCCTCATCGCCATGAAGATCTCCGGCAAATGCCACCAGGGCCAACAGTCCGCCAATCGTTGCCATGAGCAATAATTGCCGCCGAATCTTTGAGCTTCGAAGGTCGTTCATGTGACCTGTTGAAATTGTTCACGTAATTGCGACATAATAGTGCTCCAAGCAAATAGTAAAGATCAGCACTCTCTACCTATTATATTTTTCCCTGGTTGCCCGTAACTGACAATCCGTTGGGACCAGCCAAAGGAATCGTGGGCTGCTCCAACAGAGTCGTTGATTTTCTCGGAAAAATAGTGGGGGATTCGTTTAGCAACCTCATGGCAATGATCTGATGGCCTCAATCCACAGTGGGGCCATGGAGAACATACACATGGGGATGAGAGGGGTTTCACAAAGTTTAAGTTGTGACGCCGATGTTGATGTAAGCATGTACGTGAGGGGCGCCGCGAAAATGCCAGACTAGTGATGGGCCTTCGACTCGCCAAATATCCCAGACCTTATCGCTGTCCAAATCATCCTCTTGATAGAATGCCATATGCAACTGGTCGAGGCCTCCACTGCTCTTGAGAATCGACATGACTTCGCTAACATCTTCCTGACGGTAGGGGGCCAATAGTACTTTCAAAGTCGATTCGAGCAGTTGTTTCTGATCTTCAGCCAGAGTATCGACTGCAATGCCTGGAAACTTTCCGCGCGGCCCCTGTAGTTGAACCGCATCCTCTTCAGGAGCCTGCTTGAGCAAAGCAAGTTGAGCCTGCTTGGGGTCGAGCGCTTGAAATACTTCGTTTGCCATTTTCGTTTGATAGTGAAAGAGGTTCTGCTTGGGATCCTCTTCACTATGGCCATAGACGATGGGCCCGCCAAATGCGGCCTGATCCACCCGGTTGCCATCGGCGCGCATGGTGAGGTGACGGCCCGTCATTTCCCACTGGAACTTGCTTGTTCCCGGTTCGCCAAAGATGGCAATGCTGTAGTTATCGATGCCATCATCGTCATCGTCCATTTGACGTAGGAGACGTTGATAGCCATCCTCGGATGTGATGTTCCGCAAAATCTGGTCGATGATTGCTTGCTGCTGTTTCGTAAATAGTCCATCTCCAATCGTGGTGTCGGTAATGTGCCAGTTCGGGCTGATGTGTCGACGGGTTTCATGCTCGAAGGGCCGACAGACTGCTTGCTTTTGCTTATCCGTAAGCGAGGTATAAAGCTCTACCACTGCCGATTCCGCCGAATTCGTAGATGCCGCTGAATTCGTAGAAGAAGGAGCCCCATGGACGAATCTCGCATCGAACAGTCCCGCATCGACGAGAGTTGTCGATGCAATCCCGGCAAGGGCGGCCCCTCCCATTCTTACGAAGTCACGTCGATCAACACTTTGACGGTTGGTGGTAGCTTTCTTGTAGTTCATTGATCAGACTCGCTTATTTGAGGAAACAAAAGTAACTGGACAGCGTCACCTAGCCTGGATACCAGCATCGAAAACATATAATCTATCAACTGGCTGGCATTTCAATAAGACAAGTGTGACAACGAAAATAATTCGCGTTTGTTAGTGTTCATCAGCGGCTTCCCTAAAGCATTTAAAACCGCTAATAGACGCTGATGAACGCTAATAACATTAAATTGGACAAAGGCCTTCGTAACTGAAAGATGCTTGCGTTACTCTGAAGATATCAGTTCATCCCCTAAATGAGAGAAATGGTTACAATGCAATTGCTCCCACGACCACAACTGGCAGCAATCGATCCAACAAGTATTCTACCGCACGGTCGTCGCTAGAATCAACCTTGCTTCCATTCAATCTGACAGAGCCCAAATTTAAGATTTTGTTGACAATTCCCAGTCAAGCTGACTAGAATTCGGGTAGTAGGGGCAGGAGCCCTCTTGCCATACTGCGTAGCCTATCATTATCGCATCCATTCGGGAGACACGTGGAATGCGCGTGTTAGCAACCGGAGGAACTGGTTACATCGGCGGTCGCTTGGTACCACGCTTACTACGGCGCGGTCACACGGTGCGTGTTCTGGCCCGCAATCCAGATCGACTGGCCCACCGCCCTTGGACGGATCGCGTGGAACTGATCCAAGGCGATCTACTAAAACCCGAAACGCTTGTCGATGCATTTACCGACATAGATGCCGCATATTTTCTCGTCCATTCGATGTACGAAGGTACTGACTTTGCCAAACGCGATCGGAATGCAACCATCAACTTTTGCCAAGCGGCATCCGGCATAAGTCACGTAATTTATCTGGGAGGGTTGCAACCTGAACGGAAAATTCTCTCACGTCACCTGCATAGCCGGGCCGAGATCGGCCGCATCTTGTCGCTGCATTTACCGACCACAGAATTGCGCGCCGGACCAATCATCGGTTCAGGTTCCGCGTCCTTCGAAATGGTACGTTACCTCTGCGAGCGGTTGCCAATGATGATCGCACCGCACTGGGTAAAAAACGAAATTCAACCGATTGCTATCCGCGATGTAATGGCGTACCTGATTGCTGCGTTGGAATGCGGCCCGAACGAGATTGTGGAAATTGGCGGCGATCGTCTGACTTATCAGCAGATGATGCTAAAGTACTCACGCGTACGTGGTTTGCGACGGGCTATTCTCACGGTGCCGCCGGTTCTGCCCGCATCGATTGGAGCAAGGTTCATCGGGCTGACAACACCAATCCCCAATCGTCTGGCAATACCACTGGTAGAAGGAATGACACAACCTCTGGTAGTCAAGAATGATCGAGCCAAAGATTTGTTTCCAGAAGTGAAACCCATTAGTTATGAAAAAGCGGTCAAACTGGCGCTCCGTCGGATTCAGGAGCAGGCAGTCGAAACTCGTTGGAGTGGTACCACCAACGATGAACCGACTTACGAGCATCAGGATCTCCGCGGACTGATTCGCGAAGTACGATCGTTGCATATTGAGGCGTCGCCAGACGCGGTATTTCGTGCTTTCAGCAGCCTTGGCGGAGAACGTGGCTGGCTCACGTGGAATTGGGCCTGGCGTGTGCGCGGTTTTTTGGACCGTCTCATGGGTGGGCCCGGCCTGCAGAGAGGCCGCCGCGATCCGCAAGATCTGCACGCTGGCGAGGTCGTTGATTTCTGGCGTGTGGAACGGATCAAACCGGCTTACTTACTCCGTTTGCGAGGTGAAATGAAAATTCCTGGCCTGGCCTGGCTACAATGGGAAGCGAACCCCGAACGCGGAGGTACCCGATTGACGCAAACGGCCGGATTCGTTCCTCGTGGGTTGTTTGGA
>JBDOMT010000321.1:0-4136 GCA_039831705.1 Pirellulales bacterium
AAATTTACGATGCGCTAGACACGGGCGGGGAGCGCATTCTGTTACACTGGACGACATACGAGCCTGGAGTGGTTCCAGGCAATCCCAAATGGGAAATCCCGGATTTAGGCATCAGTTGGGCTCGAGAACACCTCCAACCCCCTCTCCTCGATCCGTTCGATTTGCGGTTTCACTATCGGTACGTGAAAAAATACGTAAAAATAGCGATTCCATTACAAATTTGGCCTATATTCTGGGCTATTCCGGGCCGGATGGACAGAAAATGAGCATTTTCATGGCAACTGGTCCTACTTGGAGAATACCCCGTTGTCCAGGAGACTTTCCTGGATTCTGGACCTCGGTCAGGATAGACTCGGGAGGAAATTCATAACGTGTATGGGGGGGTATGTGGCCCCTTGTAGGGATTCGAATTCCTATCATTGGGACGTCAGTCGACCTTTCTTTACCTCACTTGAGTTCCCCGGTGACAGTTGAGTGTCGTATCCCAATGAAAATTCGTGTAGTTTGGGTGAATAGTTAATGTAGACACACGCAATTACAGGTAACCGGTTTACCTGTTCAGCGGTCTGAATATTTGATGCCACGGGTAACCAGAAATGACGCATCTTGATCCAACCGCAATCGACCAGTTTCAACAGTCGGGATATCTGTCCGCTGTACCTGTCATCAGCGAGTCTCAGGCGAAAATATATCGAACCAGACTTGAAGCCTATGAAGCTGAGCTGGGACACCCGGTTCAGGGGCCCTTGCGTACCAAACCTCATCTGCTGTTCAAGTGGGTAGATGAGCTGATGCGCGATACAACAATACTGGATTGCATCGAGGATTTAATCGGACCGGATATCCTCTGCTGGAATCCATGGTTCTGGATCAAGGAGGCGAATTCACCCAGCTATGTCTCCTGGCACCAGGATAGCCAATACTGGGGCTCGATACCAGCAAGCTGGTGACTGCGTGGCTCGCACAGTCACCGGCCAGTGAAGCCAGTGGCTGTATGCGGATAATGCCGGGCACCCATCTCGAGAAACCAATGATTCACACAGATCTCTACAACAACGACAACCTGCTGACACGCGGGCAGGAAATCGTTGATATCGACGATTCGCAGGCTGTTTCCATGCCACTGAAAACGGGTGAAATATCATTTCACAATATTCGTATTGCACACGCATCGGGCCGGAATGTAACCGATGATCGCAGAATCGGACTATCTTTCCATTACATGCCAACACAGACCAGCCAACTGAACTCCGACTGGGATTGCGCATCGCTGGTGCGGGGTGTTGATCGCTACAGACATTTTGATCAAGCGCCAGCGCCAACCTGTGACTTCGATCCCGTGACCGTGGCTTATCATGAGAAAGCGACCAATGCGATGCGCAAGCTGTTATTTAAAGGTGCCGAAAAAGTGAGGCCGACCATCTGAGCCGGCCCGACCACCGTCTGCCTGCTCAAAGAACCCGGCCCGGTCACTGGTGGCTCCAGCAAAAGATCCCTGAATGTGCCCGAACAATTCAGAATAAAGGATATTTTGCCACTTGAACCGACTTTTGGAACAGATTACTGTGATCAGCCTATTCGCGTGCCGATGTTTGCACGCTGGCCTGGGGTGACTCGTGCTGGCACCGTTTGTACGACGCCGATCTTCACCGTCGACTTTCTGCCGACTCTGTCTGAAATTGCAGGGGCTGAAAATGCAAGCGACCAGGTTTCTCAACCATGCGACGGGATTAGTTTTTTGGCCCAACTACGTGGTCAGGAGGCCGCCAGAGGGCTATCTACTGGCACTTCCCCGGTTATCTACAAGCCAGTGTGGATCAGGGAACCTGGCGTACCACGCCATGCGGTGCAATGCGCAGTGGCCCATGGAAGCTGATGGAGTTTTTTGAAGATGGGCAACTCGAGTTGTACAACCTTTAGGACGATCTAGGTGAGGCCAGATATCCGCGAAAAGGCCCGTTTTTCAAGTTGTTTTTGAAAAAGACGACTTTTTTTCGAGAAAAAGCGTCCAGAATTGCCCCGTTTTTGCATCTGTATATATAGGGGGGGCAGTGTCGACCTTTGGCATTGGCTCAGAAGTGACATTGGCTCAGAGGTGGCATTAGCTCAGAGTGGCTGGGCCAAGGTGTCCTACCGACAAAAATTGGCCACTCAAATCGTGGATAACCTGATAAAACAGAAAAAACACGGATGGAACGCAGTTGATACAGATGAGGGGCAAGGAAATCATTGCTGGAAGTGATTCATTGTCGTCTGTGGAAGCTCAGCGTTCCATCCGTGAACTTTATTATCTCTATAATCGGCAATTTTCGCGCAACGTCTCTTCGATGTGTCATGGTGTCCCATGGGTTATTGAAATCAAGACTCTTTCCGCGGCTTGAGTAGCCTATCTTTGGAAGCGGCCACGAGTGTCGGTTTCTTTGTAAGGGTTCCTCCATGCTTCTCATGCTTGTTATTGCCGCTGCTGTGGGAGCTGTCTGGGGATCGGTTCTGTTAAAAAAAACGGGTCTGTTGGGCGGATGCCTTGCTGTGATGCTGGTTGGGTCTTGCTTTGGTTATGCCTATTATCATGTCGATGTGGGCGGGTTCTCGGTTACAGCAGATCGAGTGCTGTTGGCCTTGTTGGCCGTCGCTTTTGTGATCATGGGTCGATTAGGGCTCACCGAGCGCCGCCAGCTCGATAAATTGGATATTACGCTCTTGCTATTCATGGGCGTGCTGGTGTTCAGTATGCTTTCGCACTCGTGGAAGCCAAGTATCCTGGCCTCGCTGTTGGTATTTAATCTGATGGCTGGAGCTATTTACTGGCTAGCCCGCGGTGCGGTGTTTTCGGAAAGAGCCGTATTGGGCATGTTTGCTGCCATTGCTGGATTTGGTCTCTATCTGGCGGTGACCTCTATCCTGGAACAGCAACAAATGCTGGCTTTTGTTTACCCGCGATACATTGCGACCTCAACATTTACCGAATTTTTGGGACGCGGTCGTGGCCCATTGCTCAATCCGGCAAGTAATGGTTTGTTTCTGGGGGCGGGTTGGTTCTGCATGCTCATGTTTTGGCCTCGTGTGAATCACAAAGGCAAACTGTTACTGGTAGCCTTGAGCGTAATCTTTGGCGGTGGAGTTATCTGCACGATGACCCGTTGTGTATGGATGGCAGTCTTACTGGGGTTATTAATCCTTATTGTTACGAACTTGCCAAGGCGTTGGGCCACCCTGTTCGCAGCAGCCGTCGTCTTGGTCGGCTGCATTGGAATTGCCGCAAAATGGAACGATTTGCAGGCGTTCAAACGTGACAAGGATGTGTCGGTTGCGGATATGTCCAAGTCGGCCGGGCTACGCCCCATCTTCGCAGTCATTGCCTGGCATATGTTCCTTGAACAGCCCATCCTGGGATGTGGCTATGGTCAATATCCGGTCGAGTCAAAATATTATTTGTCGGACCGATCGACCCAATTGCGATTGGAAAAAGCTCGAATTTACGTACAGCACAATGTGGTGCTTAGCTTGTTGACCGAAACGGGGCTGGTGGGGAGTGGACTGTTTGTGCTGTTGATGTTGCTCTGGTTCCAGTCTGGGTGGTGCACCTGGACTGATCGTCAGACGCCGCTCATCTATCGGCAGCAGGGCCTGATCATGGTGACGGTGCTGACCGTCTATCTGGTGATCGGCATGTTTCAGGATTTGACCATCGCCTGGATGGCCAACCAGTTGATTTTCTTCATGGCAGGTGTGTCACGTGGTTTGCGTGATCATTGTTTTCCCGTTGTCGCAACTAAGCAATACGCAGCCGATTCCAGACTCGTAGCCACCTGCTCTGCACTGGTCGTACCACACAAGTCGTGACGAGTCCCGGAGGGCCGGTATAGCCCCTAGCCGGTGGTGTAACGGGCTGTTAATTAATGCCCAAAGGTGACGATCACATCAGCCGCCGAGCGTTAGCCCGGATATTTCATCCGTTTCGTCGCGAGGTGTTTTAAGTCCTTTTGTGGCAAGGCATGTGAGGTTTGCGACCGCAGGCGTGTTTTATACACGTTGAGGATCGCGGACGAAACATAACGCAGCCACAGAAGGATTTGGGACGCCGTAGCAGAAACGGGTGAAATATGCGGGTTAGCTCCCGGTTTTGTGGCGTGTTC
>JBDOMT010000501.1:0-561 GCA_039831705.1 Pirellulales bacterium
GTATGGTTAAATATGGCAGTTTTAATCTTCACCAACAACGGTATGCAACCAATCATGCATCCTGTTTCCATCCAATAGACACCCAAACCATTAATGCACGATAATATCGTTTATGCGCACACCGATATTCCGCTAAATAGTGGCCATACCTTAGCCAGAAGATATATATAATATGCTTGTATATAAGTATTTTGTGATACTTTCCAATAACTAGGTGTATATTATTGGTTGGTAGTTGGTGTCTTGACATCGTTTCTATTTATATCGCATTTGCGCAATGTGTTTTGCAGGTGGTAAGTGGTGGAATGCGACTTAAACTGCGGGAATTGCAGGTTTGATGGGGTTGGGGATACCCCCTGGTGGGGGGGGTGTATAGAGGGCCACGCAACAGGAAGCCAATTCACATTCACGTTGATACACCTCGTGATACTTTCCATGATACACAATAGTGCTGCATGGATACAAATGTACAGGTTTGAGTGTATCATGAAAGCGTCTATATAGAGGTATATGCCTATCAGGGTAGTCTAAGACAACGGTGTGGAGTTATTTTCGGGACGC
>JBDOMT010000501.1:571-4131 GCA_039831705.1 Pirellulales bacterium
CACTTGCTTTTTAGTCATTCGACACCCATTACGGGCTGTAGCTCAGCCTGGCTAGAGCGCTGCGTTCGGGACGCAGAGGTCGCAGGTTCAATTCCTGTCAGCCCGACTATATGCCACTCGTTGTCAGCAGTTGACGGCGGGTGTTTTCTTTTGTCTGTATCACGACTTACGACATGTGCTGCGTCGTCGTCATGCTTAAAGGTAGGATTGTCCCTGTTGTCACCAGATGATCCCAATATCCTCCCTTTGTCAGAATCTGGTGCAACCGTTGGTGCAACCGTTCGCGCAGGCCAGTCAGCTACCCCTGCTGTGCCAGTTGCTCGCTCACGCTCATCAGGTTTTCCGTCGAGTGGCATCTGAGGTATTGCGTCGATCGCGCCATGCACATCTAGGAGCTTCGGATCGGTGTAGACATTCATGGTCAGATCGACATACGAGTGCCTCATTGCTGCTTGCGCTGTTCGCGGGGAGACACCACCTTTGCTTAGGTGGGTGCCGAAGGTACACCGGTTAGCCTTTATCCCCTCCAGGCATGGAAGTGCCTGACTTGGCGTATAGCGCCTTCGCAGAACGAAGCTTATTTTTTGCAAAACCATTTCACATCGAAAACTTTTTCCGGCAAGGGAGGTAACAGCGACGACGCCAACTGCATAGTGCAGGTTCCCTACGATGTTAAGTTGGGCAAGAGACCCGACTGGAAGTTCGTCAAAGTCGAAAACAACATGTATCAAATAGTCGACGCAAAATCAGGACGAGTGCTTACCGCGGTGAAGCCGAGTGGTGAGCGTGAAACATATGTTATTCTCGACGATTGGGACAAGCGTGAAGAGCAGCTTTGGGAGTTAATGGACGCACCCAAGCGGCTGGTATTGTGAGTCTGTTCTATCTAAAGTTAAATAATATTTAGGAGTATTTCTATGTGCCGACAACTGATATATCCTGGCTTTGCCATTTCGACTCTTATCCTTTCTTTGGTGAGTCCGACTGAGGCGGGAGATTGGATTGGTTTTCGCGGCGGTGAGCACTACGGGTTCGCTTCCGCCGAAAATTTGCCGGTAAGTTGGGGCGACAACGAAAACATCCTTTGGAAGTTCGAATTGCCTGGGCTTGGTAGTTCGAGTCCGATTGTTGTTGGTGATCGACTATTTATCACATGCTATTCCGGCTATGCCGAGTTGATTGAAGAACCTGGAGAGATGGACAATCTCCGTCGTCAAATCGTTTGTCTCGACAAAACCAGCGGTGATGTACTCTGGACCAAAACGATCGCACCGGTTCTCCCCGAATCTCGTTACAGTCCAGGCAACGATTCTCGACACGGCTATGCGTCGAGCACACCCACTTCGGACGGCGAACGACTTTACGTGCAGTTCGGAAAAACGGGTGTCTATTGCTTCGATCTCGACGGTACCCAGCGCTGGCAAGCCGTCGTGGGAAGCGGCACACATGGTTGGGGTTCGGGCATGTCGCCGCTCCTTGCTGGCGATCTACTCATCGTCAACGCCAGCGTTGAAAGCGAGTCTCTGATTGGTTTCGACAAGCGAACTGGCAAGGAAATTTGGCGAACTGATGGAATCAAGAAATGTTGGAGTTCGCCGGTGCTTGTCGATACGGAGGAAGGCCGTGAGGTTATTCTGAACCTTCCAAAAAAGCTGGCCGCGTTCGATCCGACAACAGGCGAGGAGTTGTGGCACTGCGACGGAATTCCCGACAATTATGTCTGCCCAAGCCCGATCGTTCACGGCGGTATAATCTATGCGATTGGCGGGCGTAAAAATACGACGATTGCCGTGCGTCCTGGTGGTCGCGGCGATGTTAGCGAATCCCACGTGTTGTGGCGCGCCAACAAAGGCTCCAATGTGTCCTCGCCTGTATTTGTCGAAGGAAACCTGTTTTGGCTGCACGAGTCGCGCGGAATCGCGTACTGCCTTGACGCCGAGACAGGCGAGGTCATATACGAAGAGCGACTCAGTCCGCGGCCAGGGCTCATTTACTCGTCAATCACTGCTGCCAATGGCAAACTGTATGCCCTTTCACAAGACAACGGGGCGTATGTTCTCGCAACCAATCCCGATGAAATGGAACAGTTGGCGGTCAACTCCTTTGAATCCGACACATCGCGTTGCAACGGAAGTGTGGCCATCGTTGATAACCGTTTATATTTGCGGACCGACAAAGCGATTTACTGCATAGGTTACAACTAATTCACCTTCTCATGCATGTGGGGGAATGGCTCCAAATGCACCAGGACGTCCCGTAATGCAGGGAATTGTACGATCAGCTTATCTTTCACTTGATGTCCGATGCGATGTCCCTCTGCCACAGTGAGATGCTGGTCCACTCCGATGTGGATGTCGACAAAGTATTCCAAACCAGATTTCCGAACTCTGAGTTTCTCGATCTCTTTTACACCAGCGACTGTACCGGCAACTTGTCTGATTTCTTGGACCAATTCAGGCCTGGCCTGCACGTCCATTAGCTCGCTACAACTATTGCGAAAGAGTAAGATTCCCGACCAAACAATGAGTACAACAACCATCAGAGCAGCAGCCTCGTCCGCCCCAATCCAGGCAGGACCTCCCCAGCGAACAACTCCTAAACCGACGAGCACCGATAGCGAGCAAAGGGCATCGCTCCGATGATCCCAGGCATTGGCGATCAGAGCACTTGAGCCTGTGCGTTTACCAATCCGCAATTTGTAATGATAAAGGCATTCCTTGATCACCACATTGACACCGGCTATCCACAAAGTCCAAACGGGAGGAATCATGTGCATGACATGAATTCGCCCGATTGCTTCCCAGCCCACCAATAGGGCAGATAGGATGATCAGCAGTGCTACGTTCGATCCGGCGATCGCTTCGGCCTTGGTATGGCCGTAGGGATGTTCTTTATCCGGCGGATATTGGGCTATTCGCAAAGCGAACAAAACGAATAACGAGGTAATAGCATCACCCAGTGAGTTGACTGCGTCGGCAATGAGGGCAAACGAATTGCCGAGAATGCCTCCCATCAGTTTCACCACACCCAGAATCAGATTGACAGCCAGTCCCAGCAGAACGGCTCTCGTTGCTTCGCGATAAATGGAATGATTGGTCGAGTTGCTTGGCATGCTTCAGCTTATCACAATGGCTGGCCGAAAAGAACACAACCACCAGTGTCTAACCCGAACATTCCATGAGCAATACGCAGCAGCAGACAGCCACGACGATGCAAATCGCTAAAGTGTGCCCGGAAATTCCAGTAAGACAGCACTCTGCGGTGCCTATCGCCTTGCCGTCAGAAGCCACGGAAGATCTACCGAACACCCACGTAACCAGCCCACCGTCAACGCCAGCAGCAGCCAGGTAGCCGGTTCGGGTACGGCAACTTTCGAGGAGAGTGGATTCGGGTCGCCAGAGAACTGCTGTTGCCAGACGAGAAAGTCAGCTCCATCGGTGTAGGTTACGGTGCCCCGTACATGCGACAAATCGACTTCGGCCAGCGAAAATTCGTAATGGTGCCAAACACCGTCGTTAGGAACCTGCTGCGCAATCGTCGAAGTAAACCGTTCGCCGGTC
>JBDOMT010000052.1:0-4128 GCA_039831705.1 Pirellulales bacterium
CTGCATTTCATTGCGCAGACGGAATTGACCGGCTGTGGTTGTGCCACGAATAGAACCGGAACGCTGTGAAGGAAATGGGAATACAAGCACGCAGCGCCAGCAAGCGGGTATCACGTTCATGTACCCACTCGCTTGCGCGTCGTGCTCGTAGGATGAGCTTTCACACGACCTTGGTCACACCGGGAATCGCAACGGGATAACGTCCTTCTGCATCGGGTGTTACCGGTGCTGTATCCTCAAAGCCATGCAAGCTGGATGTGTCGACAAGCGAGATCTCTGAGGCGATGGCGTCTTTCCACTTGATCACTTTACCTGAGTAGGTCGCCATTCGTCCGAGGATGGAGGTCATGGTGCTTTTGGCTCCATTCTCGGCCTCGTTGTAGGACGAGCCTGAGCGAATGGCGGCAAACAGATCGTCGTGTTCGATCTGATAGGGACTGATGTCATTGGTTCCCCGGTAACGCCAGGTTTCTTCTCCTACGATACGGCCCTTGCCGATATTTGCGTTTCCATGGGTTCCCAGAGCATGTTCGGAAACACTGTTCCAGCAGTCCGCCATATGTCGACATTGGCTGACCATGACGGTTCCATCTTCGTAGGTAAATTCAACTGCATGATGGTCAAAAATTTGCCCTGAGTTGGGTCCGGTGCGCAGTTGCCGGCCACCCATGCCATGAGCCTTGACCGGGTAGGATCCTTTGAGCCAGTTGCTGACATCGAGATTGTGAATATGTTGCTCGGTGATGTGATCGCCACACAGCCAATTGAAGTAATACCAGTTACGCATCTGGTACTCCAACTCAGACAACTTGCGTTCCGCTTGCTTTTCTAGAACAGCCCTTTCCTTAACCCATAGCAGGCCCATATTCCAATAGACACGGGTCATGTGAATGTCACCGATCGCTCCGTCCTGGAGACGCTTGATCGTTTCGAGATAGATTGGCTGATGATGACGTTGTAACCCCACGCCAACACAGAGACTTTTTTGCTTGGCTACCTCTGCGGCTTTCAAAACGGCACGCACACCGGGCGCATCGACGGCCACCGGTTTTTCCATAAAGACATGCTTGCCTGCCTCAATAGCCGCGGCAAAGTGCAGTGGTCGAAATCCGGGGGGAGTTGCCAGGATGACAAGGTCGACATCCGCGGCAATCGCCTGTTGATAGGCATCAAAACCCACAAACTGGCGTTCTTCAGGGACATCGACTCGTTTTGCGTGCTGGGCGCTGATGTTCTTCAAGCTACTTTGGAGACGATCCGGAAATGCATCGGCCATCGCTACCAGTTTCACCGGCCCCGAAGTACTCAGTGCTTGCATGGCAGCCCCCGTCCCACGACCACCACAACCGATCAGAGCGACGCGGATCGTCTCGTCCCCAGCCGCATGGGCCGATCGGGCAATTCCACCTGCGAGAGCACCCGTGGCCATCACGACCGAAGTCGACTGGAGAAATTGTCGACGAGTGGAATTTTCTTGCTGCGATTGAGAAGTTGGCATGATATTCTCTTTTAGGGGTAAGGTCTGGTAGTATGAACGATCAGATGAAACCATAGACTACCAGAGGTGAATTTCACGTCAAGTTTTGCCTTAGAATCTGATATATTTCATGAAGCGGCCGAAATCATGAACAAACAACCCAACTTGATTGAATTGCCCCAACCGGATCAGCTCCAGATGAAACAACCCCAAGGTGAACCTGCCCATTCACGGCTGGCCCAGTCAAGGCCAGAAGAGATTGCCAACAGCTTGAGTCATGGCCTGGCGTTAATTTTAGCAATCGTTGCCATCCCGATCCTGATCGCCTCCGCGCTGGAACAGGGAGAACGAGTCAGAATTGTAGGGGTCTCCATTTTTTCGGTTTCGGTGGTGTTGCTCTACTTCACCTCCACCCTGTACCACGCGTTACCCGTCAGTCGGGCCAAAGGTCTTTTTCAGTTGCTCGATCATGGAGCCATCTACCTGCTGATTGCAGGTACGTACACACCCTTCTCGCTGGGCGTATTGCGCGGTCGCTGGGGTTGGCCCCTGTTGGGTGCGATCTGGAGCCTGGCTCTGATCGGCCTGGCTTTTAAGGCCACCACGAGGGTGCGTTATGAAAAGATCTCAACGGGACTCTACCTGCTGATGGGCTGGCTGGCACTGTTGGTGATCAAACCACTCTGGCAAGCCATGCCAGCCTGGGGATTCTTTTGGCTCTTGGCAGGTGGCCTCGCCTATACCACAGGGGTTATCTTTTATGCCACCGACCACGTTCGTTATAACCATTTCCGTTGGCACCTGTTTGTCATCATCGGTACCGTTTGCCACTTTATCGCGGTGCTGAAATACGCGAGTTAGTGGGCGGTAAATCCAAAATCGTCCAGGATGGCATAGAGGCAAGGGACCACAAACAGCACCAGTACGGTTGAAGCGAGTAATCCTGAGGCGATGCTGACCGCCAGCGGAATGAGAATTTGCGCTTGCAGGCTCTTTTCGGCCAACAATGGGAGCAATCCGGCAATGGTGGTAAGCGAGGTAAGCATGATGGCGCGAAACCGTAGCTGGCTTGCCTGGCGACACGCCTCCAGCACTTCGCAGCCTTCCTGGCGGCGTTTTTTCAGGACCAGAACCAAGAGCAACGAGTCGTTCACCACAATGCCTGACAGGGAGACGAATCCCAATGTGCTGGGCATGCTCAAATCGATTCCAAACAGGAGATGGCCCCAAATCACGCCGATCAATGCAAGAGGAATCGCCATCATGACGGCGAATGGTTCGAAGTAACTGCGAAATTGGAAACTGAGCAGAACAAAAACACCAATCAGTCCAACGAGCAGGGAACGGACCATGGACTGTTGTGTTGTTCCGGCTTCTTTGATTTCCCCTTCGAACATCAACGTCACGCCGGGATGCCGTTGCTTTAAATCGGGCACAAATTCTTTATGCATTCTGGCCAATAAGTTTACGGTATTCGCCAGACGCGTATCGAGTTCACCACGCACCGTTACCGTCCGCCTGCCATCGACCCGCGCAATGCGTGACCAACCCATTCCCTCCTCGATGATGGCCATCGTACTCAGTGGCACTTGCTCACCAGAAGGCAAAGTAAAGTGAAAGTACTCCAAGTCGGCCAAGGTATTTTGATCGTTAGGCTGCAATTGCACTTCGATTTCATACGATTCGCTGCCTACTTGTATTTCGTCGGCTAGCATTCCCTGAAAAGCTGCGCGTAATTGCTGCGACATGGCCGCTGCGTCGAGTCCCATCCCATAGGCGCCCTCACGCAGTCGTAATCGTAATTCGGGCTTGCCAGAACGTAGGTCACTCACCAGATTATAAACGCCTGGAAATTGCCTCAGCCAAGTTTTAATTTCATCTGCAGCAGTACTCAGCTGCATCAGGTCGTGTCCTCGAACACGAATTTCGATAGGGCGGCCGGCGGGACCAAGTGTTGGTTCGGTGAATAGCAGGCTTACCAGATCGGCAAGAGGGCCCGTTTCCTTGCGCCATATCTGGATAATGTCGTCAATACGTGCATCTCGCACCTCGGCACTCAGCAGTTCGACGCTGACCGTCGCCACGTGTGGTCCAATTTCAAAAGCATCCGTATTCTTGTTGTACTCTACCACCACCGAACGAACCAGATCCTGCTGTTCAGGCTGACGTGGCCGGAAGTGTTCGTTCACTTGTTCCAATGCTGAAGTTATTTGTTCGATGGTCTCCTCTGTCCGTGCCAGGGGGGTACCGGGTGGCAATAACAGACGGGCCATCACCACATCGCCATCCAAATCAGGAAACGCCTGAAATTTCAGAACCCCCCCTCTCAACATACCAACCGAAACCAAAAACAACCCCATCACGCAACCGATGAACAGATAACGCCAGTTCAATACATTGCCAACCGCCGGCGTAAGCAAATCGTTACGCAGCCACTCGATGAATCGATCAAATCGTCGTCGAAAGAGGTTGGGGCGTCTTTGATCAATCGATTTCAATGAGTGCCCCAAGTGTGCGGGTAAGATCAAAAAAGCTTCCACCAGGCTGACACCCAACACCAGGATGAGAATCATTGGTACCACTCGCAATACTTTTCCAACGTCGCCCTGGAGCGAAATCAGGGGACCCAACACACAGAGGATGGTTAGTAA
>JBDOMT010000158.1:0-18503 GCA_039831705.1 Pirellulales bacterium
ATTGTCGACCGCCTCCTTGGCAATCAGCACGAGAAACACAAAAGCAGTCATACTCACTAAGGTGAGCGTGAACACCTTCAATAGATCTGCCAATAAATAACGGGTCAATATTTGCATCGGTACAGCGATTGCCTCACTTCAGATTTCGCCCGTTTTTCTTTCCAACCCTTACATCTGTGGGAGCAATCGACTCGGCCACGTAAACTCGACCACGTGCTGTGGGTCCCTGAAGATCGACAGATTGGCCACAGTCATCTCGAATCCGATCTGCGTCCACTCGATTGGCAACCACCACAGCAACCGTATGCTGATCCATAAATTGGCGAAAACCATCAATTTGATCGGTCGTAAACTCATTCACTTCTCCCGGTGGAATCAAGAACGTAGCACTGTGCGGATCTCGACCAAAAAAGACGACCGGCACTTCTTCACCCAATTCTTGCTGTAAGGTTGCTGCCGACTGTATCAATGAACGCCAATTCGCAATTTTAGGTACGACTCGATCAAATCCATAGATGGAAACCATGAGGCACAGCATTGCAGAAGTCAACCAAGTTGCATGGGTGGGCATTCTTTCGATATTTTTCCATACCACCCAAACCAATCCTGAAAAGAGCAAAAACGCTATGAGAATCACACCCTTGCCTGTCGGGCTGAATACCAAGTCTCCAATCACTATGACCAACGTCATGCACGAGACAAGCAGAATCGCCTGATAGAGGGCTCGATTCGTATATTGTTGGATCCCAGGAACCGCATCGGCAGACCATTGAACATCCTGCAACATCTTACCTATCACGAGACAAAACATGGGGATCGCCGGAAGAATATAGGCAGGCAGTTTACAACTGGAAATCGAAAAGAACGCCACAATCCAAACTCCCGCAATCAGTATCATGCCCAATTGCTGAGTTCTCATGGCACCAAGAGGTTCACCTACTGCCCCACTGCCACGTAGTCCCTTTCCCCGAGCAAACAAATACATAACCAGGGGAGGAAAGAGGAGTGAGGCGGGCATCAAGCTAATGGCCAACACGGGTAAATAAAACCACCATGGTTCACTGTGATTGAACGCACTGAAAAACCGTTGAAGATGATGTACCAAAAAGAAATGATTAGAAAATTCCTGCTGGCTTAAAGAAATCAGATAAAACCATGGACTTGCAATCAACACCATGGGAAGTGCTACGACCATAGCCACCTTCCAACTCAATGGACGGCTGTTTTTCGTCAGCCAAGCTGCCGCCAAAATGGGCGGCAAGCAAATCACTACTGCAATGGGTCCCTTGGTAAGCATCCCTAATCCACATGCGACACCGGTGGTCAACCACCAAGCCAATGCGGTTCCGTGTCGAGTATGGATAGCTATGGCTGCGGATAGCAGGCCAATCGTCGTGAACAGTGTGAGCAGCCCATCCATCATGAGAAAACGGGCTGACAAGATAAATCCTGAACTCAACAGCAATAGCAGGGCACCTATCCAAGCCGACCCATCACCGACAAGTCGACGTCCTAAAACATAAACAAAGAGAATCGTCAGCCATGCTGCCACCGCGCTGGGTAACCTGGCGCTCCACTGGTTGACTCCAAACAGGGTGTAGCTCAAGGCCGTTGACCAGTACAACAAAGGAGGTTTATCGAGATAAGGCTCTCCACTTAATCGGGGCACCATCCAATCCCCCGTTTCGACCATCTCCAATCCAATCTGCGCATACCGAGTCTCGTCGGGTTCAAATAGCGAGTAGCTCAGGTTGGTAAAAAATACAATCGCAGCGACACCCATTAACAACAGGCCCATCTTCCATCGCTTTGCGGATGACCACTCATGCAAGTCTTGCAATTCGGGTCTAGTGGGGAAAAAGACCGCGTTCCACCAATAGCGGGTCAAGGCAGCCAGAACCACCGGGATGTGAACTATGGAAACCGTGCTTGTTCCTGCGGCCCGCGGACGGTGAGTGACACCCACTTCCACAACTGACAAATTTTGTTGCCGTGCCTGGGTTAGCATCTCTCCATTGACCAGAAATCCGTCGGTCGTAATCGGCAACAAGCTCAATGTTTCACGATGAAATAATTTCAATGCACAATCACAGTCACGAACTCGTGTGCCTAATAAGGCGCGTACCAGTGTATTGTAAACGTTGGAATAGAAGCAGCGCAGAAATGGATCTTGTCGATCGATTCGGTAGCCGCACACAACATCGTAATCACGGGCAAGAAATACCAAACGCTCAAGTTCGCTCAGTTCAAATTGGCAATCCGCATCGGTGAAGCCAATAAGCCCCTTGGTAGCATTCTCAAAACCACGGCGCAGGGCTGCCCCATAACCAAGATTCTTCGGTTGGCGTAACACTCGAAGCTGATCATATTGGCCGGCCAGCTTTTCAAGGATCTGGTGAGTGGCATCGGTACTACCATCATCAACAACCAAAATCTCATAATCATGAGTCAATGTGGAAAGGGCCGTGTCTGCCTCACAGACCGCCTGAGCGATCACTTCCTGCTCGTTGTATGCCGGCAGGACCAGTGAAATACCCGGGATTTCCTTTTTTGACCCAATTGATCTTGAAGATTTTTTTTTGTGAACCCCTGCAACAGAGTCTGATGACGGAACTTCCATGCCAATTTCCTATATAACCGCAAGCCAGAAGGTGGACGGTGAGCCACATGAGTCGACCAGAATAGGTCGCACAACCACACCATGTTTGATAAATATCGAAACGGCGTATAGAAAGTGTATTACTGACGTAACGAAATGGCGTCAACGTCAGAAGTGTTGAGAGTCTGGGGCTGTAATTAAGCAGCCGAAACATCATGCAGCCAAGGAAGGACTTGGGACGCCGTAGCAGAAAGTTCATGAAATATGCGGGCTAGCTCACTCAAGGGATAGACTGCACGATGGTCGCCCATTCGCTCCGCGAATGGATCTGGATACCCTAGAAATACCTTTCGCGGAGCGAAAAAGCGACCATACAGCATGCCATGGACATGTTAAAGAGTGAGGCTCTTCCGGCAGAGCCGGGGGTTTTCCCAGGGAAAAAAGATTCAGAATCCAATGCTAGCAATGGTGCCTTACCAAATAGAAACCCAACTAGCTGAAACCCAAGCCAATATCTGAATCGCTGGTCGGTTTGCATTCGATTTTTCGCAATGATGCCATCAGTCGTCTTACCGCGCTACAGTAGGCGACAACCGCCTTATCGTACTCTTTCCTGGTAATCGCCTGATATGCCTGGTGCCGATTTTTTCGAATCTCCTGCCAATCGAATTGCCAATCTCGGCTATCCTCCAAATCCTCGAGCTGTTTCACGATGTCACTGAGAACTTCAACGTTTTCCGCCTGTGGTTGGCACACATAACGCCGATAGGGACTTCCGTCATGAGAGCCCCCCTTCTTTCCACGATTTGTTCTATCATCATTCGGCAGGCTTGAGCCTGTGGAGCCAGACGTCGCTTCCACTTGCCCCCTACGATCACGCCAAGGCAGCCAATTCCACAATGAGTGGAGCCAACCCTGCCCCTCTCCCTCCTCTTTGGAATCCAAACATGAGCTTGAGGAACGAGCGGTATGGGAGACAATTTTGCTAGCTACAGCGCCGTTGGTATCGGCATTTTCAATACCCAAAGGAGTGGCGTCTTTAACATCCAAACGACTCGCATCGGTTACTTCCGCTACAATCACGGTGATGTTATCAGGCCCGCCCAACAGATTCGCCAAATCAACCAACGTTTGAGCCGCCTTATCGGCTGGCAACGTAGCCATCACGATACCAATCAGTTCGTTACTTAGCGGACCTGTCAGGCCATCACTGCATAGCAGGAAACAATCATTATTTTGGATTGGAAAAGGGCCTTCCACATCCACACGAACCGTGGCATTAGGCCCCAAAGATCGTGTGATCACATTTTTGGGCACATAGGCTGGTACCGCCTCTTCTGTTGCGTCACCAGCAGCCGCTAATTCCCAGACTAAACTATGATCAAACGTAAGCTGCTCTAACACATGCTCGCGCAGTCGGTAGACTCGACTATCGCCAACATGCGCGGCAAACGCCTCGCCTGAGAGCATCAGCAGGCAACTGCATGTTGTTCCCATACCATGAAAATCAACACTATCTTGCCCTTTCGTGAAGATGACCTGATTGGCATCATGTACGGCATCTACCAATGCCTGGACACGGGTGACGCCGGGTCGTTTTGAATAGCTGTGTGGGATGGTGTCCGTTGCCAGCTTGCTGGCCAATTCACCTGCCGCATGTGCCCCCATGCCATCGGCCACCACAAACAGATGCCCCAGACCCGGCCCATCTCCAGCCTCATGAACCAACGAACCTTCCCCCAGAGAAATGGCCAAGGCATCCTGGTTACTTGCCCGTCGCATACCAATATCGCTAACCGCCGCGCAACGGACACCCCCAGCACAATGCTCTTCTTGAATCCTGTTGCGGGTCATGGATGGCTCGTTTCCACCTAGTGCTTTGTCAAACTTATCTTTTAGGGTAAACGCACAAATAAACCTTTGCCCTGCCAGTACAAATGGCTGCGTCTACCCTAAAAGTAAGGCTTGACCAGACTTATCTGCTTTGTCAGACTTATTTTTTTGGGTAGATGCACAAATAAATCCCTGCCCTACCAATAATCATGGCTGCGTCTACCCAAAAAGTAAGGGTTGACCAGACACTAGACAACGCTCCTATCAAGATGCCGTTGCTAGCATCTCCTGAGCTGGAATCCCTCCATTCTACTGCAAGCCGGTCTCTCATAACAGGGACTTTATAAACCGGGGTGGCCCCTCGCTGAGCACTTTTCTACACTCCGAGCCTGCTCTCACGGCCAATAAGTCTGCAAAACTCACCGTTCCGGAATCTTTGCCACGATCATGTCGCGCTCGTCGAAAATACTAGTGAGTCTGCTAATGGTAGCCCCATTGCTGCTACCTGGCTGTTTGCGTCGTCGAATGTTGGTGCGTAGCAATCCACCTGGAGCGATGGTTTATGTTGACAATCAACCGATTGGTACAACTCCTTGTTCGACTGACTTCACCTACTATGGCACCCGTGAAGTCCGACTGGTAAAGCCAGGTTTCGAAACACTGACTGTCGACCAACCCATCCCCGCACCCTGGTATGAAATACCTCCTCTCGACTTTGTGAGCGAAAACCTGGTGCCACGCGAAATCCAAGACTACCGGACCCTTGCCTACAACCTGACTCCCCAGGCCATCGTACCGACTGACCAGCTACTAGGCCGAGCACACCAGCTCCGACAAGCAAACGGAGACTCAACCACAACTCCCGCCTTGGGCTTACCTGCGAAATCCATCCCTCCTGCCCCTATCGGTGGATCCGAATCGATTTCCGCCCCAGCACCGACCGTGTTGGGTCCCCAAACTTATGGCAATGGGTCGATCCCACCCGGAGGGCAACCACTGGAGACCATGCCCGCACCGAAACCGTGAACCCAATCTGAATTACCCAGGAATATCAAACACACCTTTTGTGGCTGGGCAACGTGGCGTTCTTACTCAACTCAGGAGTTTCTCTCGCCAAGACGCAAAGATCGCCAAGGAATTTCCTTTCCGGGAAACTGTTGTCATTCTCATTCATTCTTAGTGATCTTTGCGTCTTTGCGAGAGTCTGTATTTGTCATCCAAACCCTGGGCTAATTTAGGACCACCCCTACGGGGTTGAAGATCTACACAAGGACAAAAATTAATTGCTGACCTATTGCAATAATTAAATACTTCATACGTTTGGCATCGAACATGTGAGTATTTTTTTAAATCGCTCCTTGGCAATGCACGTCATTTAATCCGCGTTTCGGGTTTGATCACACCTCGAACGATGCGTGATGGGTCGCGGGCTATCTTATCGGTGACGACGCGAATATTGGTAAGAATTTGTTCAATCCGACGATAAATCATGGGATCATTCACCAACATCCGTACATCCCGTACCGTAGATGACAATTGACTAGTGATATTGAGTACTTGATCGTATATATCACGATTGTGCACCAGCAAGCCAAGCGTGCCCTGGCTGTTGTTGATACTCCGGGTAAACTCGGCCACTTGCCCCAACAGATTTTGCAGGTTCAACGCACTTTGCTCCAACGAAGCCACGATTTGATCTCCCCGTTCACCCAGAGGGCCGGTCAAGCCTTCCAGATTTTTCAGGTTGGCATCAGCGGAACCAATCGCGCCTTCCAAACCACCAATCAGCGATCGGGCATCTGAAATGGCGACTGGAAGCTGAGCGATGCCATCTTTGAGCTGCTGGCGAAATTCCGCATCCCCCAATAGATCGTCGACATCTGCCATGGTCTGGTTAAATCTCTGCATTGCCTGTTCGGTCGACTCCAACAGTCTCGCTATCCGATTGACATCCTGGGTACCCAAGACTGTATTCACTTGATTGGCAAGTTTGGCAACTTCATCACCTGCACTACCTAAGGACATAATGGTTTGTTTCAAGTCACCTTGGATATTTGCCAAAAGTTCCAGAGGATTGGGATTGTGGACCCCCCTAACCGTCGCCCCGGCGGCTACTGTTCCCGCTTTAGGATCTGGCTGCGACCCGGAAACAAATTCGATGACCGCATCACCAATTAGCGAAGCCTGAACACGCGCCACTTCGTTATTCCTAACCGTTTTGCCGTCGTCAATGTTCGCGGTGATCAACGCTCCTTTTTCAACATCCACGATATCCGCAACACGGCCAATCAATACTCCGCGTCGGCGTACAGGTGTACCAGGTGCAACCCCAGGAGCCTGATCGACCAGGATTTTAATTTGATATTGCTTTTTGAATGGTAAAAATGAAGATCGGCTATTGATCACCGTCAAAATGGCGGTGATACAGATGGTTGCAAAGAGAACCAGTCCAACTCGGAATGAAACAGTGCGGTCATTCATAACACCCGATTAAACCTCCTCAATTGTGTGTTGCTGGTGCGTTTCCATCAAACGGTCGCCCGCCTCACCGCGAACAAACTGTGACACCCGACGATCCGTCGTGGCTTCGATTTCATCCGGAGTTCCGTCAAAAATGATTTGGGATTCCGTGGCATCAAGACGCGAAATGGGATAAAGCATCACCACACGGTCCGCTACCTTTCGAGCGGTCTTCATGTCATGTGTCACAATGACACTGGTCACGGAATAGTTGTCGCGTGTACTTATCATCAACTCATTGATCACATCACTGACGATTGGATCGAGCCCGGTCGTCGGTTCGTCATAGAGGAGTACTTCGGGTTGCATCACCAACGCCCGGGCCAGTCCCACCCGTTTCCGCATTCCACCTGAAAGCTCCGCGGGACGCTTCCCCAGAACACTGGTAGGCAAGCCAACTTCGGCCAGGTGAGACAGCATCTTCTGTTCATGCTGTTGCTGAGATTGGATGCGATGCTGCCTGAGCGGAAACAATATATTCTGGGCAACGGTCATACTGTCAAACAATGCTGAATTTTGAAACACAAAACCAAATCGTAGACGTTGCTTGGCCAGTTCTTTGGGTGATAGCTGCTCCACGATCCGGCCATCGAACATCACACTGCCTTGTTGAGGTCGAATGAGCCCAATGATCGTTTTGAGTAAAACCGTTTTCCCACACCCACTCTCGCCAATAATCGCCAAGGTCTGACCCCGAGGAATATTCAAATTCACATTGCGCAGCACCACCTGCTGGCTAAATTGGACATGCAGGGATTCGATTTTCAGGATAGGTTCAGTAGTAATCATGAAACAGGGTGTCGGGTATTGGGTATTGGGTATCGCCTGATACCTGTTTACTTTTTTTCATCCCCCCATGAGGGACATGGGGTTTATTGGCCAAATAACCTGATAAATAGCATCGAGCAAAATGCTTAGAAACAGGTCGATCACGATAATGACCACAAACGACAACACAAATGCTTTGGTGGCAGCCTGCCCCACACCTTCCGCTCCCGGTTGGCAGTGAAAACCTCGATGGCAACTGACAATGCCAATCGTTGCTCCAAAGAAAACACTCTTGATCACGCCATAGAACAAATCCCAATTTTCCGCATACTTCTTGGCATTTTCCCAGTAGTGGTAGTAGTCGATATTCAAAATAGTGGTGCAGTAAAGGAACCCTCCCATCACTCCCATGAACACAGCCATGACGGTCAACGAAGGAATCATCAAAAGGCAGCTTAAAAATCTCGGCACAACCAGATGCTGAATCGGGTTGGTTCCCATGCTGGCCAACGCATCGATTTGTTCGGTTACACGCATCGTACCCAGCTCTGCGGCCATTGCGCCGCCAACTCGTCCAGCCAACATGGTTGCTGCCAGAACGGGTCCCAATTCGCGGAACATGGACTTATTAATCGCGCCTCCCAATTGGGTTTCCAAGCCAAAGGCTCGAAATTGATAGTACGATTGCACCGCCAGTACCATGCCAATGAACGTTCCCGTAATGGCGATGACTGGCAGACTCAAAACACCAATTTGATACATGCTGGCGAACATCGTATCACGACGTGGAAGTCGGGTAAAAATCCACACAATCGTGCGCCAGGCAAACCGCGCGATATCACCCAACTCCACGATAGCATCGATGGCAAAGCTGCCCAAATCGGTAATCGACTCAGTGAAACTTCGAATCATGCCGCCACGACTGGGCTGGCGCTCAAGAGGGTAGTCTGATCCGGCGGCCATGATCATTTATCTTGTGGTTGCTTGTCGTTAAATGCGACAATTTCTAACTATGCATCCCTACCCTGAAGAGGTAAAAATATGCGCCTTCGTCTCTCTAGATTTCGTCAGTTCAAACGCGCCACATGAGCCTAGTCGTCGACGAACGATCGTTTGCTAACTCAGGCATTCTGCGCAAGACAGCCAATGGCTGGAGATTTAAAGAAAAGATGCTGTTTGAGCAGGAATGCATATGACTGACTGAGACAGTAAAGACATATAGCCACGAAGTAGCGATAGCATCTAGCCGTGGGCGCGAGCCCACGGGAGAGTATTCAGATAAATCCAAGCCCTGAAAGGGCGACAGCGAATGGTCCACTCGGCTAATGGCTGCAATTCCAAGAGACTGCTGTCGCCGCTGCGCGGCTGAATATACATTTGGCATCCATTCCGTGGGCTTGCGCCCACGGCTAAACGATGCCGCCGCTTCGCGGCTATCATGTTGGCTTTCTCTGGAATCGAAGTGCGTATCTGCAGCCAGAGGCAGTCGTTGTATGCTAGCAAGTGATCGCTCTACGGTGAGAATCGACTGTACACTTCGGTAAGACAGCGGCGCTGAGAACCTACCAAATGGGCCACACCCACCAAATGGGCCACACCCACCCAAATGGGACCGGTGGACTGATTAGCGGCAACGACCCATCCAGCTTAAAACCTATTCATCCGCATCAGAATCTTCAGGTACGTCTTCTTCGCTTCCACCCTCCGCCACGGCGCCAACCGGTTCGGGGGATTCGGCAGCCTTGGTTACCAGGCCTTCGAATTCAAGCTGCTTTTTACCACCTACCTTTTTCACCTCGACGCGAATGGTGTCCTTGCCGTTGAACTGACCCTTGAGAAGTTCTTCGGCCAACGGATCTTCAATGTAGGATTCGATCGAACGCCGGAGAGGTCGTGCTCCGTAGTCCAGGTTGGAGCCCTTTTTGATCAGCAATTCCTTGGCTTCATCGGAAAGCTCCATGGTTAGCCCACGTTGCTCCAAACGCTTACGTATTTTTTTCAATTCCAAATCGACCACTTCCTTGAGATCGTCAACTGTCAAATGACGGAAGACAATCAGGTCGTTCACACGATTGATAAACTCGGGCCGGAAAACTTTTTCGATCTCTTCGGTAACTCGCTTTTGCATGCTGTCGTACGAAGCATCCTCGTCCGGCTTCGTAAATCCGAACGCTGCTTCATTCTTAATAGCATCCGCACCTGCGTTGGTGGTCATGATAAGAATCACGTTACGGAAGTCGACGCTACGGCCAAAACTATCCGTTAATCGGCCCTCTTCCATGAGCTGCAAAAGCATGTTGGATACTTCCGGATGTGCCTTCTCGATTTCATCGAGTAGCACCACCGCATAAGGACGACGGCGTATTTTCTCGGTGAGCTGGCCGCCTTCCTCAAAGCCAACATAGCCCGGAGGCGCTCCAATCAGACGGCTGACATTATGCTTCTCCATGTATTCGCTCATGTCAATCTGAATGAGCGCTTCCGCATCACCAAACATGAATTCCGCGAGGGCCTTGGCAAGCAAGGTCTTACCCACGCCAGTGGGACCGGCAAACACAAAGCAACCGGTAGGCCGTTTGGGATCTTGCAGCCCACTTCGACTTCGACGCACGGCCTTGGCAATGGCCTTGATCGCCTCATGTTGGCTGATCACGCATTTATGCAGCTCATCTTCCATGTGCATCAGCCGCATGGTGTCTTCAGTCGTCATGCGTGTCAACGGAATGCCGGTCATTTTGGAGACCACCTCGGCAATCACCTCCTCATCCACGACCCCACCATTTTCGCGCGACTTCTCACGCCATTCTTTAGTAATTTGTTGTTTCTTTTTCTTCAACTTATCCGCTTGATCTCGCAAGGCGGCGGCCTTCTCAAAATCCTGGTTGGCGACCGCTTCTTCCTTTTCACGATTAAGCCCTTCGACTTCGTCGTCAATCTCCTTCAAATTGGGCGGCTTAGACATCGTTTTAAGACGCACCCGAGCCCCCGATTCATCAATCACATCAATCGCCTTGTCCGGTAGACATCGGCCCGTGATATAACGATCGGACAACTCCACCGCCGCCTTGACCGCGTCGTCCGTGATCTGCACCCGATGATGCTCTTCGTAACGATCGCGCAGTCCCTTGAGAATTTCGATTGTGTCTACCGGCGATGTGGGCTCCACCATCACCTCTTGGAAACGGCGTGCCAACGCAGAGTCTTTTTCGATGTATTTGCGATACTCATCGAGAGTCGTGGCTCCGATGCATTGAATCTCACCACGTGCCAAAGCTGGTTTGAGCACATTCGAGGCATCAATGGCACCCTCTGCTCCACCCGCACCTACCAAGGTGTGAAGTTCGTCAATAAACAGAATAGTATTTTTAGCGCGGCGCACTTCATTCATGACCGCCTTAATTCGCTCTTCGAACTGTCCTCGGTATTTGGTGCCGGCCACCATCATGGCCAGATCCAATACCACAATACGTCGTTCCAGCAGCAGCTCAGGCACATTCCCCTCGATCACACGTTGAGCAAACCCTTCTACGATCGCGGTTTTGCCAACTCCTGCTTCTCCCAGCAACACTGGATTGTTTTTTGTCCGTCGACAGAGCACCTGGATGGCGCGTTCAATTTCCTTTTCCCGGCCGATCACCGGATCAAGTTTCCCTTGTTTGGCAAGTTCGGTAAGATCACGCCCAAAGCTATCGAGCGCAGGGGTCTTGCTCTTGCCACTTTTACGGCTCTCGCGCTCTTCTCCGCCCTCGCTTCCACGGCCACCACGGCTCGATTCTTCTCCTTCCAAGCCATGCCCCAGGAGATTCAGCACTTCTTCGCGGACCTCTTCCAGCTTCAGCCCCAAGTTCATCAGCACCTGAGCGGCTACTCCTTCTTGCTCACGCAATAGCCCAAGGAGAATGTGTTCCGTGCCCACGTAATTGTGACTCAGATGGCGGGCTTCCTCCATCGAATACTCGATCACCTTCTTAGCCCGAGGCGTCTGTGGAAGTTTGCCCATGGTGACCATGTCGGGGCCACTCTGGACAAGTTTCTCAACCTCTAAACGGATCTTGCGCAGATCGACGTCGAGATTCTTCAACACGTTAGCCGCCACTCCGCTGCCCTCTTTGATCAGCCCTAAGAGCACATGCTCAGTGCCGATATACTCGTGATTAAATCGCTGAGCCTCTTGATTGGCCAGCTGCATCACCTTCCGGGCACGATCGGTAAATCGTTCGTACATGCCTCATTCCCCTGCAAGTTATTTAAAACCAACGGCTCCGCCAGTCACCTTCTCAGCCTGTCGCCCTCTTGGACGGCTCGCTCTATCAGGCAGCTCGAGATGACTGGTCGTCGGCTTGTTGTTGCTCACTTTGAGCCGGATGTCCATCAATCGTTACGCTCATCGTCGTTTCGTTTTTACTACTCTCGTTATTATTAGTCGGAGATACCGAACAATCAACCTCACCCAAATCAAGCGGGTGCGAATCGACCCTCCGATCAAGCTCATCGGGCTCGTTAGCCAATTGCTCGAGCTCGTGAGTGATTTCATAGCTCCAAGGAGCCGCAGCCTCAAGGCACTCCAATTGGTGTAATTGCCGGACAGCCTCTTCCGTGCGGCCTAAATGTCTCCAGAGAGTAGCCAACATAAGTTGCGATTCCACATCTCTCCTATCCAGTCGGAGCAACTGCCTGAGTCGCTGTTCACATCGCACCCAGTCACCAGCCAGGTAGTTCCGCTGAGCGTCACGATAAATTCTGTCGCTCAACTCTTCAGACCCTTGTTCCCCTAAGACGCGTTCCCCTAAGACGCGTTCCCCTAAGACGCGTTCCCCAGTGGCCCCTTCTTCATCAATTCCGCAGGAACCAGTTCCTACGTTCTGTACGTGCTCCCTCTCTAGCGCCCGCCTCTCGGCGAGAAAGCGTTGCCAATCGGCACGGCTCTCCAGCCAGGCAAACGCCCAAATTACCACCAACACACCAAAGCCTAATTGGCGAGCTTCGTGACTCATCCAACCGGTCCAGACCAACGTCGCAACCAAGAGCACGTTCAGCAATACTGTAAATCCTACAGCCAGAGCGAGCCCTGCCCAAGACCCCCGATTCCACAAGTGGGGAAATCCTGGCCAAAGATAGGCCAACCAGTGCATTTTTTGCCTTTGACGTATGCCCATATTCAATGTTCACGTTGGTATCAACTCACACTGCCACGATTCTGTGAGCTTTGCTTCGAAAGTTTAGCCCGTAATTAGCACGATTCAAGCTTCAGCTAGCCTGGATATTTCATAAACTTCGTCGCGAAAGGCCGAAGAGTGCTGTGTCTGCAAGGCAAACGGTGATTTGGGTGCGGAACGTATTGTCTATACTTGAGCACACCCAAATGATTGTTTAACGCAGCAGACGCAGTGCTATTTGGACTCGCAGCAGAATGTTTATGAAATATGCGGGCTAGGACTTCTAACGCTAACCAAGTACTGACTTTGCCACATTTCCAGCCATAAAACACAAATTCCCACACATTCCGCAGGCTGAGGGACAATTCCGTTATGCTTAGGCCAATTTGGCCATTGTGGGAAAAAGGGAAAGATAACGATAATATGGCCTCAAGACCACTCCGATTGGTAAATGACAAGCACAGGAAACCACAAAACTAGTCCTCTTTGTTCCACAAATGCCCATTCATCCCAAGCAGTCCCGTCTATCTTGCCCAGAGACCGCCGTGCTCCGAGTGGTTGACGCTTCGATCAATCGGGCCATGGAAGGCCTGAGAGTTGTCGAGGATTTTGTCCGTTTTGTGCAAGATGACCTTCACTTGTCCCACTTAACCAAGGCCGTGCGTCACGATCTGGCTAGTTGGGTGTCTGATCAAATCCCACATGCTATCCAATTGCACGGGTCGCGTGAGACAATCCATGATGTGGGCACTCAAATAACGGTTGCAGCTGAAACTCACCGCGAAACCCCCATGAGTGTCTGCACTGCCAGCTTTCAGAGAATCAAACAAGCCCTACGCAGCCTCGAAGAATTTGCTAAACTGACCACCCCACAACACGCAGTCGCTTTGGAGGCCCTACGCTATCGTGTCTACACGCTGGAACGCTGTGTCACACTGGCCGTCTCAAGCTGCGAACGGCTGAAAGCTTCCCAACTATGTGTGCTGATTGATAGCAGTGAGAGAGACCGCGGCAGCAAAGAACTGGGATTTTCCACGCTGGTTAAAGAGTTAGTCGAAGCGGGAGTTGGCACCATACAATTGCGTGACAAGCAGTTGGGAGATGCCAACCTGATAGCACGTGCCCGGCGCTTGGTCGAATTGACACGACCCTCTCCCTCTGCCACTTCGCACAAACAGACCACTCCGTGGAAAGAAGGGCCGCGGCAAGTGGGCCAGTGGGAAGAGAGAAGGACACTGGCAATCATTAACGACCGCCCTGACATCGCTGCCATTACACTCGCGGATGGTGTGCATCTGGGCCAAGATGACATGAGCGTGAAGGATGCACGCATGATCGTAGGTCCCCAGGCACTAATCGGCAGGTCAACTCACTCGATCGAACAGGCCAGAACAGCCGTTCTCGATGGAGCCAACTACCTGGGAGTTGGCCCAACCTTTCCTTCCAGCACCAAAGTATTTACCGATTTCCCTGGCCTGAAACTCCTGCGTCAGGTGGCCAAGGAAATCAGCCTACCTGCGTATGCCATTGGTGGGATCCACGCTGACAATCTGGAGCAGGTGCTAGCCACTGGCATCAAGCAGATTGCGGTCAGCGGGGCGGTGGCCCGAAATCCCAATCCGAGGGCCGAAGCTGGTAAATTGATAAGGATTTTGGAGGGCTGAGAGTCGAGAATCCAGAGTTGCCCTTCAGTCCGAGCCGCATAGCACTCTCACGGCCTGTCTGAACTTGGTAGTATGCTATACAAATTAAGTCCGGAGGCCTGAAAACGAAACTCGCCTCAACTTGTGGTTACCAACACTCAACTCTCAACATGCTACATGCTACATGCAATCATCATGGCTGGCGGAACGGGTACCCGCTTTTGGCCAGCCAGTCGGATCGATGCGCCCAAACAATTATTGTCATTGGTGGACGATGGAACCATGATCCGTCAGACTGTCGATCGACTGAGCAACTTGGTCACCCCCGAACGCACATTGGTCGTCACCAACCAGCGTCTGACCCATCCCATTGCCAAGCAGTTGCCCGAATTACCGGCCTCATCGATCTTGGGTGAACCTTGCAAACGAGACACAGCCCCCTGCATTGGCTTAGCGGCATTGTTGGTCAGTCGGGATGATGTGGATGCAACATTGGTCGTCATGCCTGCCGATCATGTCATTCGTAACGCCGACCAATTTCAAGCTTCAGTCCGGCATGGCACCCGACTAGTCAACGACAACTCGCAAAAAAACTCGACTTCCGGAAGGATTGTCACATTTGGTATCCGCCCGAGCTATGCAGCCGAGATATTTGGCTACATTCAACGCGGTTCGCCACTCGAGATAGCTGGCGATCAGTCTTCTGAAAGTACGATTTCCTCCACCCCGGATCGTTCGAACTTTCCTACCTATCAAGTGAAACAATTTCGCGAAAAACCAAACACGGCAACGGCAACCGACTATCTGGCTTCCGGCGACTATTACTGGAATTCAGGAATTTTCATCTGGAAAGCACAGACTATTCTAGAAGCACTTGCAAAGTGGCAACCGCAGATGCTTAGCCACCTTCGAGCCATTGTCGATGCTTGGGATACGGATCGTCAACAATCCGTATTGGAACGAGAATTCTCAGCAATCGATGCCATTTCAATCGACTATGCTGTGATGGAACATGCTACCGACGTAGTCGTCATTGAAGCGCCTTTCGACTGGGATGATCTGGGAGGATGGCAATCGTTGGCTCGACTATTGGGCAGTGACTCACAGGGAAATACACTTGTTGGAAAGCAATTGACCATGAATTGCTCCAATACGATTGTCCGCTCAACCGAGGACCACCTGGTTGTCTCATTGGGAATGTCCGACTGCATCATCGTCCATACCCCCGATGCAACCCTAGTCGCCAACCGACACGATGAAGAATCAATCCGCGCCGTGGTCAAGGAACTTCAATCCCGCGGCTGGAACGAATATTTATAACTGTGGAATTCGGAATTCGGAATGCGGAAAACTAAAGACTTTGAACACTGTGTGTAAAGTTTACCTTGACGAAGGGGTCAGGTACAATTTTCCGGCTTGCGCATCTCTAGCCTAAAACACCTGATTGACCGAAAATCGAACCAGACCCCGCCCTCCTGTACCTGGACTATACTCTTGAATTCTAACTCTACAGACCGAGTTGCTGGTATTGACTATGGCACGGTTCGTATTGGCATTGCCATGGCGGATTTGTCCGTGGGAATCGCCTGCCCCTACGATAACTACACGCGACGAGGGAACGCTGCAGATACGCATTACTTTCAACAGCTTGTCCAGCAGGAAAAATTGACTCGGTTCGTGATTGGATTGCCGGTTCATTTGGATGGACGTGAAAGCCAAAAATCACGCGAAGCACGCGAATTCGGAGTATGGCTGGGCCAGGTATCCGGTTTGAACATCGACTATTTCGATGAACGGTACACCTCTGCTGAGGCAGATTCATTCATGCAGGAAGCTCAGCTGACAAAAAAACAGCGCAAAGCAAAACGCGACCAACTGGCGGCACAAATCATGCTAACCGCTTACCTTGAATCTGGCGCGCAGTCACAAACAGACATTCAAGGGTTGGAGTAACAGTGTTTCGGTAGTTCGGTAGAAAGCGTACACCAACACACAACTAAAACACTAAAACACTAAAACACTAAAACACTGTAACATGTCCCGTCTACTATTCGGCTGTGGCTATCTGGGCGAACGGGTTGCCCTCAAGTGGCGTGATTCGGGGCATCACGTGACCATTGTTACACGATCGACTGCCAAGAGCGAACGTTTGCGTACCCAAGGGTTTCAAACCTTGGTCGCGGATATCACGCAACTAGAAACCTTGGGGGAATTGCCGAAAGCGGAAATTATACTCTTCTCGGTGGGGTTCGACCGCTCGACGCAGCAGACCATCCAACAAGTCTATACCGACGGTATGCATCATGTCCTCTCCAGGCTGTCTGTCCATGGAGAGGACCGATTGATTTACATCAGCACAACGGGCGTCTATGCGTCAACGGCAGACTCGACAGCGCAAGAAACTTGGGTTGACGAACATTGGCCTACTCATCCTCTCCGGGCTGGTGCTCAAGCATCACTGGCGGCAGAGCAACTCCTGGCTGATCATCCAAGTCGAAAACGGGCGGTGATCCTGCGCATGGCTGGCATATACGGACCGGGACGCATCCCCTATCAGGAAAACCTACGTGCTGGTCTGCCACTGGCCGTACCGCAAGAGGGCTGGTTGAATCTTATTCATGTCGACGACGCAGTGGCTGCGATTTTGGCTGCAGAAGCGTGGCCTGCGAAGGATACCTCCCATGGTCCTGAGATATTCAATGTGGTCGATGGCCAACCCGTGGTGCGCGGCGACTACTATCGGGAGGTGGCTCGGCTTATCGGTGCGTCTCCCCCCCGCTTCACCGAACCGGTGATCCGCTTGCCTGCCACCGCCCGCGCTGCCACCAGCAAGCAAATTTGCAATAGAAAATTAATAAAAACTCTGGGCGTAAAACTAGCCTACCCGTCCTATCGTGAAGGATTAGTGGATAGCCTGGGCTACATCAATAAAGCGGAAAGCAGAAAGCGGAAAGCGAAATAGTCCATGGATACTTGGCCGCTCTCCGATCTCCGATTTTTCACACTCGCTTGCATGCCCAACGTGGTGTAAACTTTGATTGGCATCACCATCCGTTTCCCACAACCGCAACCACCATTATGCTTGAACGGACTCCCCTATTTCCTCATGTCATCGAACTGAACCATCAGGCACGAAGACGACTCAGTTGCAGTGTCTATCTGATTTACGACGACAAGGAATGGACACTCATCGACATTGGCTACGAGGATGCTGTCGAAGATTGTATCGAAGTGATTCGGCAACTGGACTTTCCCTTTAGCCATTGCAAAACACTCATCGCGTCACATGCGGACGTTGACCACATTCAGGGCCTGGCCGCAGCCAAGCAAATCCTCAAAACTCAAGTCACCTGCCATCCAAAAACGGCCAAACCGCTGGAAACTGGAGATCGACTTGTCTCATTCGCCGAGATCTCGGCACAAAACATCCATCTCAATATGCCTCCGGTAACAGTCGACAGGCAGGTCCAAGACGGCGATCGCATACAAGTTGGCGACTTGGAACTGAAAGTTTGGCACACCCCCGGACATACCGAAGGGCAACTGTCTCTGCGCATGGGCAACCTGCTCTTCTCGGGAGACAATCTGTTTCGCGATGGCTGTGTAGGAGCCATCGATGCCCACCATGGCAGCAATATTCCTGACTTCATCCGCTCGCTGGAGCGCATTCGTGCGAGTGATGTTGAGTGGCTCTTACCCAGCCATGGTCCCGTATTTCGCAAGAGCAACCGCCTCATCGATCGCACATTGGAACGCCTTGAAGGCTATCTGCACATGGCCGATTTTGGAACCTGTGCCATTGACTGGCCACTGATGGACCAGTGGGAACGGGAGTTGGTGGAAGGCAAACTGCCGGAATAAGTGAGCACTATTTGCATGCACACCTCCTATTGTAGCAATTGTACCGATTATTCCCTCAACCTTGGCTCGAGCTGAGTCGATGTAGTGATTAGCAGTTTATTACCCGCACAGACAATGGCACAG
>JBDOMT010000460.1:0-18381 GCA_039831705.1 Pirellulales bacterium
CCATCAACAGCATGGAAAAAGGAACCCGCAACCGACGAATCGGCAAAAAACTAAAGCAAGTTATCCTGCTGGAAACGTGATAGCGTTTTCAGTTTGAGTTACCAAGTCCATACTGATTCTCTTTGGAGGAATCTTGATTGCAGGATCTTGCGCGGCTCAAACACTCGTGTTTGAGGCGACTAGCGGTGCCGGTGGGAAGAAACACGTTGTTCTGATTTCTGGCGATGAAGAGTACCGTTCTGAAGAGTCGTGCCCGATGTTGGCGAAAATCCTCAATAGGCATCATGGGTTCAAGACGACGGTACTGTTTGCAATTCATCCCAACGGTGGGTACATCGATTCCAACTACCAGAACAATATCCCGGGAATGGGTGCGATTCAAACTGCGGATGTCGTGATTATTGGTACGCGTTTTCGCGATCTTCCTGATAACCAGCTCCAGCCCTTGCTTGACCATTGGAATGCCGGCAAGCCCGTGATTGGTTTTCGTACGGCGACGCATGCTTTTCGAGGAGAAAGCAGGCTGGGGGGATTGTCGTGGAATCAATTTGGTCTGAAGATCCTCGGGCAAGACTGGGGAGGCCATTATGGTAAACACAAAAAACAGGGTGCACGAGGTGTGATTGTGGAGACCCATCAGGATCATCCCATTTTGCGAAGTGTCGCGGATGTGTTTGCCGACTCTGACGTTTATGGTGTAGAGTGGGTGACCGAAAAAAATGCGACCATCCTGTTGATGGGACAGGTCACTGAGACCCTGCTGCCGGACTCTGCACCTGTCGAAGGTAAGCAGCTTCAGCCTTCCTCCTGGTTGAAAGAATACACAATGCCTGAGAGCGAGAAAACTGGAACCGTTTTTGTACGACGATGGGTGCCGCAACGGATTTCCTTAGCGAAGATCTATGCCGAGTCATCATCAATGCGACGTATTTCCTGTCGGGTCTGGAAGTGCCCAAGAAGGCGAATGTTGAATTCGTGGATCCATTTGATCCAAGCTGGTATTCCTTCAACCAAGGCGAAGATTATTATAAAAATCTGAATTACAAGCCTGCAGACTACGGTTGGGGTAAGTCTCCGCAAACAGGTCCCAGGCCGCCAAGTAGCCAACCACCCATCTCGTTTGTCCGGTCTAGCGAGCGTCGTCGCGCCCGCCCAATACACGCCAGACGTCCAAATCCACGTCGTACTGCACCGTTTGGACCGAGGCATCGCACATCACCACGTGCAGTCCGCCAGGATGGGCGCTGCCGAAAGTCCAGTCCTGCCCACTTAGACCAGGTCGGTCCGCCAGCGGCGGAATGATCCGACGCACATCGTCGCTGGCTACATTACGTTGCCGCTGGGCAGTTCCTCCCCCTTTGCCGAAGGTGTAACGGTTAAAGTCGCGGTCATGGCCGCTGAACAGCCCCTGGTCGTCTGCAGGATCCTGGCCTGTGGCGTAATTATCCGGATTGAGGAATTTCTCGCCCAGCATCATCGTCATACTTGTGCCGTCGGTGATCTGTGCGATCCTGATTTCACTTCGTTGGTGCGAGATGCCATTCTGCTCGGTGAATCGGACACCTGTTTCGTCATACTTCCACCGATAGCGCACGTCGGTCGCTTGGGATTCGCTGCCAGGACCCGCATCTTCGCCGGCCAAAATATTGCCGCTGTTGATCACGTAGTCCGATCGCGGTACAACGCACTGGTTGGTGGTACAGGCCCTCAGGTTGTTGGACAGAAAACCGTTACGGACGAGCGGATAGGCTAGCGACGCCCGGCGCGACGGACAATTGAAGACTGGTACCGGTGTGGAAGCGACCGGCAAGAGCAGTTCATTCCTTGGGTCGTCAGTCCGCCCCTTGCCGATGCTACGTAAAACGCCTTGCTCCATGTAATCCAGCACGTCATAAGCCCATCCGCCAGGTTGATCCTTTCCAAAGCCTTTGTCGGGATCGCCGTGCCAGCGCCAGCCCCAACCGCTCGAGGGAAAGAATTGCTGCGTTGACTCGTGCATCATCACTGCCAGACCAAGCTGCTTGAGATTATTCTGGCATTGGGCGCGCCGCGCCGACTCGCGGGCGGCCTGCACCGCTGGCAGCAAGAGGGCGACCAACACACCGATAATCGCAATCACCACCAGCAATTCCACCAGTGTAAAACCGCGTCGACATTTCATGTCGCGTGGTAAGAACCGGACGCACTCGGAAAGATTTCTCATTTTAAGCCTTTTTTGTGAAGAAAAGGATGAGCAGTAGGATGAGGATGTGTCAATTGTACTTGCTAAAGGATTCCATTGGTACATATCCAGCAAAAATCCGGACAAGAAATGCGGATTCTGGCGATGGTCACTCGTCGGGAAGAACGACCAAGTTGCCTACGCGAAGTTCTTGATTCCGCCTGTATCACTTCTTTTCGGCATCCAGGCGAAGCACGATCGGCCCATAAGTCGACATATCATCAGACGCTGGCGAGACTTCTACCCCGAGCGTCGCTGCAGTACTGAACCCCGGAGGAAGTTCGACACTTGGGGAGGTGATTTCTATACGATAGTAGCCAGTCCGCATGGTCGGCGTCCTGAGTTCGTTGTTCTCAATTTCGGGGAAAACCGAGCCTGCCTGATCGGTAACGCCTTCAGCCGTTTCTAGCAGCTCGGTCAGGAAGAATTCAGGAATCAATTTCACATTGACGCCTGCTAAAGGGCGCCCTTTGAAAAGAATATGTAGCTCTTTGGTTGTCAGTCCGATTCTTCGTTCCACATAGAATTCGAATCTCGCAACAAGCTCGTCTAGGCTGAGCAAGCCGTCGGAATTGGTGTCGATGAATTTCGCTCCAAACGCCAAGCCTGGCGCCGGGGCCAACTCGTCTTGGTCGATTTGGCCGTCGCCGCTCGAGTCCAACTTTTCCATCACGGCCTCAGCGAACCCGCCCGGGTCCCACTTTGGGGCTGCAACACGGCCTGGGAGATCACTGCAACCCACAACGAATGACAAGCCAGCCACCAGACCGATTAGCTGGACGCGGGACGAAACCGGAAACTCAATTTGCAATCTCAAGTGACCTACACCTCCTGCGCGAATGGGAAGACAAAAACAATGAGAATTTATGCGAAGCTCGTCGAACTTCCGAAGGCTACCGCAGAGAAAGAGCAGTTAGCGTGAGTCTAAATGAAAGATCAGAATAATGCAAGCTGGTGGGCTCGTAATTCACCGCCAAACCTAATTGGAAATCGCCACATTGCGATTGAAGACACCGTGAACACGCTGCAGCTTCTAGACCGCTGACAACCGTGTCGCTCTGAAAGATAATAGATACTTTCCGGTCCATGTGTTACGCCCTGTTTCGGACCATGAGGGCGTCGCTTCACGCAGCACTCCATTGCAATCGGCCGAAGGTCCTCGTAAAATAAACCACGGTCAGATGGCCCTATCCGGCAGTTGACTATCGTACGCACCGAGTCAGGCGGACGAATGGTGGTATTAAAATTTTTCTCATACGCCGAGCGGGAAATGACGGACCGCTTGGCAGTAGTGACGACTTATGCACGATGCATCAAAACCCGCTGAGCGGCGCAGGTCGCCATCTGGTGGCGACGATTCGACGGCAACCTTCGTCGTTGTGCTTACCGTACTTGCTGTGATTCTCGTGGGCTGGTGGTGGAGGTCATCGCAGTCACGCCAACGCGAGCATGCGGATGCGGCGAGGCAAGAGCTAACCGCTATGGGCGTCCTAGTCGTGATGGATGCCACGGGAACTCATGTGGCATCGGTAAATCTGTCGATGCTACCGGCTGACAAGTCGCTCGACCGAGCAGTCGAGTTGTTGGTGGATTTCACGAAACTCAACTCGCTCGATGCCAGTCGGACGTCGTTTAACGACAAGCACGCCGCCGTACTGGGCAGAATACAGAGCCTCAATACGGTCACACTCAACGATTCGGAGCTGACCGACGTCGGGTTGGCGCATTTGGCAAAGCTCTCCGAACTGGAAGCACTGAACGTGACGCTCACCAAAATCAGCGATGCGGGACTCAGTGCGCTGCAAGAGTCATCGAAACTGAAGGTGCTTGATCTTTCAGGCACGGAGGTGTCAGACAACTTGGCTCCTCTAGCACAGCTGCCTTACTTGACGTGGTTGGCGCTGCGTAATTGTACACTCGAGCAGAGCGCTCTGGATTCATTAGCGACGTCCTCCTCGTTGCGGCAGCTCAGTCTTGAATCCACCACGGTTTCAGACGAATCGATCAAGCGCCTGAAAGTGAAGTTGCCCGGGTTGAGCGTGGGGACTGACTCGCTGGCGGCCCCACCCGAGATGCCCGAAACACTCTCATCCGACTCGCCGAAAGCAGAAGACAAGGCTACGCAGCCGACCCCCGGTCAGTAGCCGTTATCTCTTTTTCCCTTCATGTACAGGACCCGCCATGGGTGCTGTTTCAAAGAACTTCCCGTCGTCGATCATGCGTGGGTCATTGGTGGTGATGAGTTCGCTGAAGAGCTTCTCGCGCAGCTCATTGACGACACTTTTGTATTCAGGGTCCTTTGCAAGATTCTTCATTTGATGGGGATCGGTCTTTAAACCAAACAACTCTTCCCTTGATCGCTTTCCATAAGCATGTTCAAAATATGACTTGACCGCTGGCGATTTGCGGTCAACAACAATCCAGGCCTTCGTTGGCCCTGCATCTTCATCGGGAATGGTTGCTCTAGTGTTGTTCGTCAATTCATGTTCATTAGCTTCCCTTTCGGTATCCAGGTTATAATGATCGCCCAAAGGATATCGATCCGACTTGAAATTGATAATAAACAAATAATCTTTCGTACGAATCGTTCTCTGCGGGTAGGGGTAATGACCGGCTCGAGCTTCGGCTACGTGTCTTTCTCTTCCGATGAAAACCTGCGTACGAGCAGGATCAACGAGTCCTTCTTGTTCAGATGTTAGCGTAGGCCAAAGTGACTTACTGGTCATGGCTTTGGGGATGTCTGTCTTGCCCGCTTTCAAAAAAGTAGCGGCCAGATCAGGGAGGCTGACAAAGTCATCCACAACGCGCCCCCTTGCACACCAGGCCGGAAATTGACAAAGCAACACGCGTACCAAAATCGTACAAATTGCATTTGCCATGGGGAAAACCAGCCGGCCCGTGATCACCGGAAATAACGATGATCGTGTTTTCAAACTCTCCGGCCTTTTTGAGTTCTTCCACGAGTACACCCAACGCCATATCAAACCCTCGGACCTCTCCCAGATAATCGGCAAAGTCTTCGCGTACTACAGGAACATCGGAAAGAAAAGGAGGAAGCTTTCCCTGCAAAGAATCGGGTTCGATACCCCAAAGATCTTTTCCCGAACCTTTGGTCCATTTGCGATGTACATTGGTCGGGCCAAACCAATAAGCAAAAGGCGCCTCTTTTTTCTTCCCGGCGAGCATCGATCGAAAGTTTCCGCGAACCTCCTCCATCATCACATCCTTGGCGTCAGCCAGCCTTTTGTTTCTTTTAAGCATCGCTGTGACCGATTGTGAAACTTATTGAAGCTCTTCCCCGACTCCGTGTAGGCGTTGGTAACTCCGCCATACGGAGCATCGCGTGGCACACCCGGACTCCAGACCTTCCAGGTGAAGCCGATATGATAACCCGTTTCTTTCAGCAGCAACGGCCAGGCAGCGATGGAATCATCCCAAACGGCACCGCTCAATATGGCCCCTGTATTCGTCCGCCAGAAGTGCTGCCCCGAGAGTATGGAACTGCGACAGGGTGTGCATGAAGCGCGCTGACGAATGCGTTGGTGAACAGTACCCCTGACTTCGCGAGGCTATCAAAGTTCAGCGTTTGAATCGCATCATTCTCAGTGCCTACGCCATCTGTCTTTACATAAGCAGAAGCATGTCGCCCCCAATCGTCTGCAAAGGCAAACAGAATATTCGGCCTCTCTTCTGCACCAGACACAGAATTGAACAATCCCACAAACATCACACAAAGTAAGCTTCTCATATCTTGCCTTATTTATTGGTTGATCCAAAAGGCTCTTCGCCAGAATTTGTGGGTAGAAAGTAGTTTTTTTAGTGAATGGATCTCAGTTCAAGCTCAACAACAGCAGGGCCGCTCAGCCTTACGCCTTCCCTCTCGCCACACATCCCAGCTAGGGTGAGGGTGTGCAGCGAGAGCGAAGACGACGGCAGGACTCATTCTACCGGCATTTTTCTAATAATTTACCATCGGGACCGATGAGTCCCGTCTTCGAGGGCACCGACACACGGAGTGTTGGTCTGCATTGGCCTTCACCCAAGGTCAGGACGATGGGAATGGTGGAGATGGAAGGGGCGGCCCTTTTGTTGAGCCAGAGCTGAGGTTTTATACCAGGATAATTCCGACACTAAATATAAAACGTTCACTAACGCCCTAAAACGCTACGGAAACAGAACTATTTGTGCGGATGGCTAGAAAACTACCCACAAATTTTGGCGAAGAGCCTTAAAATGAACAGAAGGAAACGAAGGGAACAAAGGATAGGGACCAAGATATAATGCTATCGATTCATTTGTACTGGGTCAGAGAGCAAAAGTCGTCACTACAACGCGTCTTGCAAGCCAGTCACACTACATACACTCACACGCTACCGGCACAAAAGACTTACGTCGATTTTGACCACATAATCTCACAAAAATAGCTGCATTGCTACAATGATGGGGAACTTGGGTTAGCTTGCAAGCCGACTCCTAGGTTTAGCCAGTAGCCACCACGAAACTGTTCGACATTAGTGCTAATGACCGCGTCGGTAGCTGATGGGTCGACGCCGTCGGAACGTGAGCGCCACAGGTTCTCAGCGCCGAAGAGAGAGTGAGACAAAATCGGTCATCAGCAAACTTGCTAGAGCCATTCCGAGCCGAGGTCAATGGCTCGTTCGACGGGGTCGACAAGCGGATTACCGACTTGCAGACCTCTGTGTCGTCGGCCATGATGTAAACGATATTCGGAGGACGGTCGGCAGCTTGCAGTGTTGCAGTGAAGGCCAAGGCAATCAGAATAGATAGCGGAGCCAGAGTGATCGTTCGCGTCATGAGGAAGCCGCTCCGTTTCACGTTTCGTTGTGAATGTCGATATGTCTATTGTGCAAACATCGGGGATGATCTCAACACTTCACCCTTTTTCCATGAATCACGGTTTCACAGCAGGCAATACCTGATCACCTACGCGACGAATCCACTGACGCGTCCACTCAACCGATTTCAGATCAATGTCGCAAATTGGTGAAGCCAAAAAAATCATCCCTTTGATCCGTCCTTGAAGCAGCCATTGGTATCCTAACTCCGTCTGCTGTTTCATCAAATGGACCGGAAGCGGCTTTCTTTTCCCAAAATCGAACATGTAGCAACCCAGGATAATCTCCTTGTCCGGGGCGAGCTTTTCCAGCCGCTCCAGAGTCGGTTCCAAATTTTTGATTTCGTTCGGATCCCACGTCCATAAAGTGATGGCATCGACGTGTCTCAGATGGTGTACCGCCCGAGCGATGATCGCATGGCTGTACACGACCACTTGCAAAGGAATGCGGCGTCCGCCGATGAGGAGCCGTTTTCGCAGTTCTCGCAACTGCTCAGGCGTCAGCGATGCGCGCATGGGCACAGAATCCGCATTGGCCAATATGTTTTGTGCGGGGTGGCCGGGGTATTCGGATGAGGCTTTCACGGCCCATTTCTCAGTCGCAATGCGTTGGTCACCAAGTTCCAATTCGATTTGTTTCAGACCGCAACTCGTGGCAGATTGCTCCGAATCATGCGTGCTGAGAATGCGGATGCGAATCGAATTAAACGGTTCCTTGGGCAAGCTGACGTCCTGGGTGGCGCCCGGCTTATTGGGGAATTCGCCCACGGCGACTTGCCGATAGGACTTTCCATCAGCCGAGACATCCACGGCAAAAGCCTTCGAGCGGTAGTCTTTCGTGTACCACTGGGATTGCACGAGGCGGAGATGATCGGCAACCGTCGGCTGATCGGACTGTAATGTCAACGTGACGGGAAACTTCACGTCGTTTTCGGCGAGCCAGTGAAGCGGGACGTGGGCCGCCGGGTGAAAGAAATCATCCATGATAAAGCTGGTGATGTTCTTGTTCTTCTCGGCTAGCTTAAAGACGTGCTCTCGTTCCTTAACCGAAGTGACTCCGCTGGCACCTGTGAGCGACCAGGTGACACGCTCGAGTTTCTTAAACGGAGTGTAGTACGAGTCGAACGGCAGCTTCGGGACGTCCTTGTAACGGATGAAGTAGGCGTTGCGCAACCCCATTTCACGTGTAGCGTCAACCGGTTCGACGGTCGATTTTTTCGACCGGTTTTTAATGAAATCGTTGTTGTACGAGCCTGTGGGATGCGTCCACAACCAGAGTCGATCACGGACACGCTCTTGCCGGCTAGGTTCCTCGGCAGACAACCCGGTTGCCATAATCAATGCAAGTTCCACAAGCAGGACGAAGGCGATGGCTCGTCGCATGAGGTTTCCATCGCGTGCCTGCCCATTCTCTCGGAGTGGTTTTACGTGCATTGTGAGTCTCTTCATTGGTAGATCACCGGCACTTCCACGCGGGTCACTTCGCCAAGGCTTTTGGCTTTTGGTGAGGGGTCGGCCGCGAGGAAGGTGAGTTCGTTGAGGCCCAAACGGTACTGCTCAGCTCGGGGCTGAAAAACAAGCCACCCCGTTTGTGAGGCCTGCACTACGGGCGTCAACAAGGCCCCGTTGAGCCGCACCTCCATAACATGAGTCGCTTGGGGATTGCTGAGTTGAATCCGCAGGTCGGCGCTCTTGAGTGTTCCCTTCTTGCCGGCAGCGGGAAGGTCGTCGCCAATGGGCAACTTTGTGAACGCAGCTTTGCCGTCACCGGGAATGGTCAGCGGCAGAGGAGACGGCTGCGTGATGGCATCCCCAATGAGATCCCCTTTTTGATACACAAGGCTAGGCTCGATGACGAACAGTTTATTGCGACCCGCCAAGGTTGCCTGCGAGCCGAGGTCTTTCCAGCGAGGCTCCGGTCCGGAAGGGAAGAGGTTGAAGGTGTTGATACCGTTTGCGCCGGCGTGCAGCATGTTGGCCGCTGCACCCCGCCATCCTTCCAGCGTGCCGTAGCCACCACCCATGCCGGATGAACTGATTGTGGGGTACACGGGAATTCCCGCATCGTGGGCCAGCTTGACGATCTCGTCGATCGGTTCAGTGAACGGAAGGTATCCGCCGGATACCGTGAGCACGTCGATCAATCGGTCTTTGATCCAACGCCTGATATCAATTCCCACGTATCGACATGTTGCGGGAGTGGTAGGAACGCGGGCGGCTGTGAGGATGGGGTGACCTCGTTTCGTTCCTTCACGCAGATGAATCTGCCGCAACCGCCGTTGAAAGCCGGTTAGAATTTCTGTTTCAGCGGGTGTGGCGGGTTGGCCGTCCATAATCGTACGGAAAAACATCGGAGTACGGTAATAGTCGCACTCAACGCCATCGATGTCGTACCGGCTGCAAACGTCCTGCTGAATACGGCAAAGATAGTCCCGCACCGCGGGCTTCGCGTAATTCAGCGCGCTCCAAAACCGTCTGATCGGCCTGCTCGCGCGCCTTGCTGCCTCGCCTCCCAACAGGCTGGACGCATCGAATCCGGCGTAGCTGGACGAAGCAATGGCGGTCCAGTCCTTCAAATCGATGCGCTGACCCCCGGAATAAAGCCTGAGCGATTTCAGTCCACAACTGATGGCGACTTGTCTGTCGTGAGTGTTCAAGATGCGAATCCGCAGCGCGACAAACTTCTGATCCGGCAATTTCGTTTCTATCGGTGCTGCCGCTGTGTTAGGCAGCGTTCCCCGCGCGACCTGGTAGAAGTCTTTGCCGTCAGCGGAGAAAGCGACGGCGAAATCTTTGGTTCGATAATCGCCGCTGTGCCAATCCGACTGAGCCAACGTCAGTGTGTCACAACGGACTGGCACGGGTGACAAAAGCGTGACGGTGACAGGGAACGCAATTTTGTTGTCGGCCAGCCAGATACCTTCCTTGCGTCCCAACATCGCCGCCGATTGAACCGCCTCTTCTTGAGTGCCTAACAGGTATTCCGGATGCTCGCGCTTAAAGCGGCAAAACAGACTGTCGATGAACGAATCGTGAATGTCGTTCATGCGGTGGGACCAAAACATCTCTAACTTGTTGGCGTGACAAAAACCAACCGTCGCCGTCAGGCAATCATGGCCGGCCGCTTTGAGTGCGGCAATGTTACCCGCATAGTCACCACCAAATTCGCCGCTGGTTTCGCTCACGTCGGAGGGGTAGGTTCCCATGATGGTGGTCGTGGTACTGTAAAAGATGCTGTCGACCTGCGTGCCGAGAACCTGTTTGTTTCTTTGCGACAGAAATGTTTCGACCGTTTCCGAGACCGATGTCGGTGCGGTAAATTGTGCGACGTCGCCACCATCGTTGTTGAAGATAATCCGTCGTCGTCGACGGCGACCTTGTTCACGCAGCATTGCTAGCTTGGCCGGTTCCACCGTGTTCAAGTCGTCGGTGGACGAGTCGTCTGCCGCGACCCGCTGGTCATACGTCGCGGAGAGTCCCATTCCCGTCCCCAAAACGACGGCCCCCGGGGTCTTCAAGAAATCGCGACGCGTGTGTCGATGCGAATGCTTCATTGCATGCTCACTTTTTGACTGATCAACGGTTGCGAGGTCAGTTTGGTGGCATCACCTGCCGACAATCTTCTCAGTGACGGTAAAAGAAACAGTTTGGCGTCACGCAGATAGAATCGCAAACGGATCGGTATATCGCCCCGTTGCGGTAAACCAGCCCGTCCATTCCAGGTAACCGTGTGCCAGACCGCATCGCCGCTGAAGACGTCGCAATCAGATCTGGCAAAACCGGATCGCGGACGACCCGCCTGATCGAGGATTTCCACCGCCACCACGCCTTGAGAAGCCTGGGCATTGATGATCAGTTGGTCGCCTTCAAACACGAACGGCTTGGTCGTCAGTGTTCCCTCCTTTTTGCCCGCGTCAATACTCACCCAACCGTCCAATCGCAGCGTCGCCAATCCGATAGCGGAGGCGGAACACTTCATGCCTTTTTCCTTGGCTTGTTTGTTGAGTCTCGCGACTGCTGAATCACGCGCTGCTTGATCCGGCTGGTTCGATTGGATCCGTGGGGTCGAGTGGGTTTCGTGATAAGCCCCATAGTAGATCCATATTTCATCGCCCACGATGAGCGGAGGCTGTGGGAAATCCAGCCAGCCTGCTTCCCAAGTACCGACCTCGCCGACGGGTAAAAAGACATCGCGATTGCCGGTCCGGCCCCAATGTTCGGTGTCTCGGCTCGAAACAAGTTCATAGTATCCCAGGCCGTCTTCTCCGCCCGCGGTTAATATCTTCTTGTAATTCGGCGGAAAGCCGGAGACGTCGAACTTTTGCAACAGGCCGATGTACATGCCTTCGTAGGGAAAATGCCGCATCGTATAAAACTGTGAAACGTGCCATTCCGGCCCGTCGTCATTCGTCACGTGGTCTCGCAGCTTTGCGACTCTCTGCCTGGCGAGTTCGTCATCTCGCACGTCAGGCACTAGAATTGCCTTCATTGGTGTCCACCGAAGATAGTCGTCGCTGAACGTAATCCCCCAACACCGACGTGCGTGCCCATCCGACATGATCACTGTTTTGGAAAACCCGACGTAGCGACGGTGGATTTCGTCGTAGGAAATTCGAACACTGGAGTCTGACGCAACGTTCGGAATTTCTTGGCTTTCCGCGGGAGTTGTCCAGTGAAAGCCATCCGGCGAAACCATCCCCGGTCCGTGTCTTCCTGCCATCATTTTGTATTGCTTCTGCGGATCAGGATCCCAGGGCGTGTGCAATCCCTGTGGACCACCACTCTCACCTCGATAAAGGTTGTTTGCCGTCGAGCCCTCAAACTCTACCAATCCTAAATTTGGTTTCGTCCAGTGGATTCCGTCCTTCGAAACTGCGCGGCAAGCGCGCACGGCATACGGATAATTCGCTTTGTAGCCCATCGTAAAAATCCCAGTTATCTCGTCGTACGAGATACCGTTGGGATAGGCGACACCCCCGCCCTCCCAAGGACGGTCTGCCACAATGATCGGATTGAGCGGGTGCTTTTTGGCTTGATTGAGTACCTGATTGACACCCTGCATCTCCGCAATAATGTGATGATCGACGAAGAGCTGGCGATACTTACCAATCTTGATCGGATGATCCAGGTCTTCAGAAAGTCCTACCGACGTAAATGCCAATGTCAACACGCAGAGAATCATGATCCGGCCATTGTTCATCACAAGAGAACCTTTGAATTGCCTCACTCACCATCGGCGAGTAGAACGACGGAGAAATGGAACAGTTTACTTTCATCCGATATTACTCGTTGGGGTTGAGCCTGAAAAGCATCCCGACTCGAAATGCTTGCCATCCTAACTCCGCCCGGCTCTCCCGTGGCTGGCTGATGGCCATTTTCTGTGAAAGATTCTTGGACCCCGTCCCGCGCTACTGCCCGATGACCGACGTGGTGCTGCCAGCGATCGTCAAGCCTGCACCAAACTCCGAACGTCGATATGCTCACCTTCTTTGGCATTCGAACGCGAGCGGCGATCTGATACGCAGTGCTATCAAACCTTGGTTTGATGCGTCACGGAAATGGCCGATTCCGACCGCGTCGTGGTCAGCAGTCCCAGATTGCTCACGAGGTACGTTTTACGGCACACCGCAGCCAGTGCCGTAATTCGCTCGGTTCTTCTCAACGTTCCTGAGGTGACATGTGCCGGAATAGGGCTGAGTTCATGGCACAGATCTCGCACCTCGACGCCCCGCCGACGAACTAGGCCGAGTCGCGTTCATTCGACACCGCTCAAAGCAGTGCCATGATACGTGTGTCAGAAACAGGGTGGTTTCCTGCCACGAACATGTGGAGCCAGCTAGCGAATGAGTATCACGACGTATTTGTAGTTCTTCGTGGGAGAATGACCTGTGACGACCATGTACAGGTCCAGCGCGTGAGTTTGGCGGTTCTGCACGAGCGTAAAATTGGAGAACTCGATCCCCTCAGGTTCGATGGGTTGCCTGTCATCAATCGCCGTTACCGTGCTTTTCCTCAGAGAAGGAACGGGACCTGTCTCATCCACTTCGGCGATGACCAGCGGATAACGAGGATACGCGCCTCCCCTGCCACCGGGAGGATTCGCGGTGATGTTTCCAAGCCAGTAGAGTTTGCCGTTCAGACTGCTCCTGACCATGCGGTGGAAAGAAGCGGGCGAGTAGAAACTCGAACCGTCGTCGTACTTCAGTTCCGCCACGGCGCTCAGCGTCATTCCGCCATTGGTGGAGACGCTGAACCACTTCCGGCCGGGCGTCGAATCGGTTTTCTCGCCACGCCAGACCACCAATACGCGACCGTCCCTCAACTCGGCGATCTCCGGCTCCGACAGGGAAGGCGATTTGTCCCTCGAGATCGCCACACGATTGCCCGGTGTCCACTGGTAGTCTTTCGCCGTTGCGTCCCAGGTCGCAATGAAGCACAGCGAGCGATTCCGTGGGCCGCGATTGGCGTTGGCATTCCCCAGCACTGTCACGATTTTCCCGCTGGAGAGCCTGATGATGTTATTGCCGAAATAACCCTGGTTGGTTTGGATGTATCCCAGGGAGACCGTGTCGTTGGGATCGAACTCCTCGCCTTTGTCATACCGCAGCATCTTGGGAGTATTCCAGGTTTCACCTTGATCCCATGAGAGCCGATAATACGTGTGGTAACCGTTGTTGTTCATCCGCAACCAAGTCTCGAGCAACACGCCGGCCTGACAGTCGAAGAAGCGCGAGCCGTGATATTCTGTGTACTTCACACCCCCGTAGTCGACAGTCGAGGAGGACGGCACCACCGGCTTGAACTCGGACCAAGTCTGGCCGTTGTCAATTGAGCGCCGCCATCTCGTGTCGTTCTGCTCATCACCTCTTGGTACGCTGACGGTTTGCAACAACTCCAAATTCGATCCAACGTACGCCATGTTGACCCAAGCAGGGTTTCCACCAAGCGGAAGCGGGGTGTAACGACTCTTCTTCACAGTGACGATCGGCTGATTCACCTTCCACGGCAGGTCCGTTGCATTGGCCGTCGCCAGGAAGGTCAGCGTTGTGAGAATCACCAGAGGTAGCACGGGTCTCATTGCTTGTCACGATAGTTTTCGAAGGCGCTCAGCGAATGCCGGGAAACGTATGCCCGGGTGACAGTGGACAACCCGCTGACGCGGTCCTCCTCAGATAAATATATAGTTCTTCCAGTATGCCTGTCGCCGGAGGAAAACACAACGGCTACGGTGTCAATCTTCCCGCAGATTGCCAGAGACAGGTGTTCAATTCACGGACGGCAAGCGTCCCGTAATACGTTCGGAATTCGGGACTGCGAATCCGCTGATTCTGCGATCAGCGGTGACACGACCCTTTTGTCGCATCAAGGGTATGAGAATCTGATGCGTTCAGGCTGTGTCAAAATAGGTGTGGCGGTCTGAGACAACGGACCGACGCCACTGCTCGGCGCAAATCAAAAATGGATGGATTTACGGGAATCCCAAAAATTGTATGAGCGTACGCGACATCGAAGCCATCAAACGATAGAGCGAAGTTGCTCGTGTACAGAAAACGTTTTCAAGAACAATTGGCGTGCGGAGGAGGCACTGAACCATCTAACCGCCAAATCGCGTGCCTGGACTTCCCCACGAATAGTGGGCGCTCAGTTAAGAGCGTATACTGCTCGTGCGGAGAATGAAAGATGTCGAAACGGAAACGTCGTAATTACACCTCGGAGTTCAAGAGCGAAGCCGTGAAACTGGTGACCGAGCAGGGTTATTCGCTAGCGGTGGCGGATCGCAATCTGGGAGTGTCCGCGAACTCGTTGCGAACCTGGAAACGGAAAATCGAAGCAGTGAACGGAGACGAATCAATGAGGAGGAGGAACGGATGGAACTGGCGCGGTTGCGGGAGGAGGTTCGCCGTCTGCGGATGGAGCGTGACATTTCAAAAAAAAGCAACGGCCTTCTTTGCAAACGAAAGGAACTGAGGTTCGGCTTCATTGAGGAGCATTGCAAAGAATGGCCGATCATGGCATGCGTGCCGCTTCGGCCCCGAAGTTCAAGGCGACGACGGACTCGAATCATTCGCATCCGGTGGCGGAGCACCAGGCGAGGAAGATGACCGGTTGTTCGAGGGTATCCTCGGAATTTCCGACGTCGACGCTTCAGATCAGTACCTGGTCAACTACCAGACTGCCATGCGGGTGTGGCAAGAACTGAGCAACCAATCCGAAACGCCCATTCCCATGAAGATGGAAGCGCAGCAAGTGACAGTGAACGGTTTAGAAGGACTGCGCATCACAATCGATATGGAAGGAATGCTGAAAGCCCAAAATGCGCCGCCTCAGAGCAGGCAAATGATCGAACAGATGTTTGGCAATGGAGGCAAGATCACCACGCATGTCATTGCTGCGGATGCGAATACCATCCTACTGAGTTATGCCTCGGCAGAGTCGATCGAAGAGGTCATGGTCGCGTACCGGAACAACAAAAGTCGGCTTGCGGACGAAACTGGCATCCCCAAGATTGCATCCTTGTTAGGGCAAAATCCCGACATGGTGGCCTACCTGAGTCCGAGTGGCATCGTTGGCTGGATCAGTCGGCTGATGGGTGGGGTTCTGCCACCGGGGGTGGAAATTCCCGAGATCCCCCAGTTCCCCAAGACACTGCCGGTTGGATTCTCGGCCAAAATAGTAACCGGAGGGTTCGAAACAGAACTGGTAGTACCGGCAAGACTTCCTCGAGTGGTCAAGGAGTTTATCCCGAGCATACGGCAGTAATGGCAAAAATCAGCCACCGGAGGATTGACAATGCCATTTCCAACGATCTAGATCCCGGTCAGCCGCATGTACCGGCGTAATCAACGTGCTGCCTTACACTAAAACGATTACTTCGACTCCAAGTCAAAATCTTTTTCATTGATACCCGGTTGGACATCGATCCGCAATTCGGTTTGATCGTTGTACTTCTCGGGCAAAACTTCCGCCATGATTGGCTGTGTCTTGCTGTCTGGCGTGTCGTAAAGTTTTTTCTGACCAATGACTTTGGAAACGCGGATCTCAACTTTCGATTCGCCAAAAGGAACCTGGGCCGTATACCGGCCATTCTTGATTCCCCCACCCGCAGTTGGCGATTTGCCATCGGTAGGGACGAAACCAATGGCCCCCATCTCCGCCGGTTCACCATCGACGATTACCGAACCGGAAACTTCAGCAGTGGTCGCATTGTTCGAACAGCCACTCCCCTGCAGGAAGGCAACTCCCAAGAGGCTGGCCAGGAGAGTCTGACACACTATTTGCGGCATGCGTTTTGACATTGGTAGTACTTTATTCACTGCTCAATTCCTCACCATCCATCGACCCCATCGCCTTCCAGATATTCAAGGCGATCTCATTATTGACAAACTGCACCGACGAATCACACAACAGGGCGTTCACACCTCCCGGATGACGACTGCGGGCAGCACAAACCTGGTTGCTACTGGCTCCTGCAACTGCGGGCATTGCCGGATCGCCCGTATCTTGAAACCATCCGTTGGAAATAACATCTGAAGAGGACGTGTTGGGTGATAATAGCGTGTGAAACCGAAAGAGTGCGTCGTCGTTGTGAATATCTCCGCGCCAATCGTTGTCTTCGTCACTCCAAGCTTTGAGCAACTCTGACATCATCAGCGTGTTGCTGGTGCCATCGGTCACATCCTTGAGTTTAGTAACACGTGGATCATTTCGACGACCTCTGATGTGAGAGAAAGGAGCCACTCCGATCGGCTGTAGACCCCGTTCCGCACCATACTTTCTATTCCCCCAATTCACCACATAATTACCCCGTCGCCGCTGATAATTTCCAATCGTCTGATCTACCCCAACATCACTGGGACAGTAATAGAGATCCAGGTACTGACCGGTTAAGCCCTCGAGCGTACCGCCAATGGTCCCTGGTGGCTGGTAAAAATTCGCCGTAATTTCGTTCCTCGATGCAAGTGCATTTTGCTCCACGTAGGGCCAGAGATGCATGACCCAGGTCTGGCGCGGGCCAATCCGGGATCCAAGCGGTAATTGTCCACGCACATCGTGGAAAAGCTGCATCGCAAGCCCCCACTGCTTGAGCTGGTTCACACATTGGGCGCGCCGGGCCGATTCACGAGCCGCCTGGATGGCCGGCAGCAATAGGGCCACTAGAATGCCTATGATGGCGATGACCACCAACAGCTCGACCAGGGTAAAACCCCGCGCATATCTGAAATCCCGCACAGAATTGAAATCATGACAACCGTTTTGGCATCGATGTGAGCAAGTTTGAGAAAGATGCATGGGCGTTATCTCGAGGGAGTCAAGTAGCGAGGCGACCAAAGCAATTGTCGTTGCGTTGCGTTGCGTTGTGTGTGTGTGTGTGCGTTGTGTTGTGCAATTGTACCGTAGTATGACCCTCAGACTCCCACCTGTCCAGGTTTTAAGTGCCAAATTCAGGACCATTGTAAAGTTGGTATTCTGCAGAACAGACCGATTGCAAATTGAGAAAAAAGATAACCACGGAGACCTGGAGAACTTGAAGCAGCCGTTGGCCACAACCAAATGACAAGTTTGCAACCGGCCTTTCACACATCATAAACCTCTTTTTACAGAGTATCTACATTCACGAGGGCCAAACTGGAAGATCACGTTGAAAGTGATGGAGGTGGAAGAAATTTAACGCAGAGGGCGCGGAGAATTTATTACGTTCCCATGCTACTTATCTTCAAGGATTCACGGCACATTTTTCAAGCTGGTCGAGCCACCTTTGTACTTGCATCGCATCTTGGTACGTGGCGCCGACCGGAACTGCTTGTTCGGCGCGGACGACATGGCAAAAACATCGCCACTGTTCGGCCAGCATACCGCTGGAGCCTTCCCGATCGGCGCGAATTTCCAGACCCATGGGCCAGCGTGCTTTTTCATCCCAAAGTTCGAATGGCCTTGGATTCGCTCGCAATCGCACCGCCCAGATCTGGCCGAAGATTTCCATGCAGTCAAAGCCATCTGCGGGCATACTAGCCCTATCATTTTATTACCAGCATCCATCCCACAGACACCAGGAATCCCCACCTGGTAGTTTTTTACATGTCCAAAACTTTCGTAAATCAGTAGTGATATCTGTCTTTCCGCAGTCTGAAATTCGAATATCCTCGAATTACGTCTCCGAGTCAAATCATTTTCCATATTGAGATTGCTTGAGTCCCAGTAGTTTAATCAGTTGGCGATGCAAGGGTGATAGCTTCGTCACTAGAACTTCGGCAGTTCCATTACGATCGATTTGGTGACGTTGAATGGGTTCAAAAAATCGAGCAAA
>JBDOMT010000074.1:0-18290 GCA_039831705.1 Pirellulales bacterium
ATCTGAAAACGCCACCGTGGGCTCACGCCCCACGGCTAGATGCTTTCGCCACTTCGTGGCGATTGCGGTAAGTAAGCCACAACCAGAAAGTCAGGCTTTAGCCGACTGTCGGCGAACCCTCCGCCTTTAGGCGGTGGTCTTCAGTTATGTGGTACGATGAGGGCTCAGCCGAAGGACTGGCAACATTTGATAATTCCATAGTCAAATAAACCGAATGCTTTCTTGCACCTTTACCATTTACCCACGACGGAAGCACGTGAACCAGAATCGTGAACAGACAGCTATCATCGTGGTCGACCATGGCTCGCGTTTGCAACAAAGCAATCAAATGCTGGTGGAAGTCGTCGCTGCCTATCGCCAGCAATCTGGCTGGCCGATTGTCGAACCGGCCCACATGGAGCTTGCAGAACCCACGATCGCCGATGCCTTCAACCGTTGTGTGCAGCAAGGCGCCCAACGAGTGATTGTGTTCCCCTATTTTCTGGGTCCTGGCAATCATTCGACCAAAGATATCCCGCGCCTGGTCGCCGAGGCGGCAGCCAGACATTCGGGAATAGGCTACCAGGTAGCCTCCCCCATCGGTCTGCACTCATCGGTATTGCAGGTGATTGACGACCGTATTGACGAGTGCTTGCAGGCTAAATGGCCCTCGGCGAGTAACTGATTTTCTTCGCAGTCCGCTCAATTGTCGCCGCGATTTGTCCGATTATAACGGATATGCACGCGTAGAAGATACACTCTTGTCCCTGATAGGAACGTCATGCGCCTCAGTCAAAACATATTTGCCCAAGTCACGATCGCGATGCTAGCGTCGGCCTGGGCTGTTGAGTCTCTTCAAGCCACTCCGTTAGTGCCTGGTACGGGTGAAAAAGTTACCGCTGTCGGTGACAACTTTGAATCTCGTAAGTGGAGCTACATGAAACGGGGTTACAAGGCGAGTTACGAACTCGACGAACAACAGCGACCACCGGGAGGTCTTTCGAAAAATGGTCGTTGGTATGAAAGTGCAAAACGGGGGCATCCCGATGTGATTAAGCGGGTTCCTACGCCTCCTGGAGGCCTGCCGGGCAGCCAAGGTTCTTTGATGTTAGTCACACGCCTCTCTGGGGTCCCCGGAGAACTCAGCGGTAAACAGCAACAGGACGATCTGTTGATGGGTGTACGTACCCGACTCGGTCAGTCGATTCCTGTTTCCTGGAGCCCCAGTTTTGTGGTTCGGGTCTATTTGCCCGAGTTCGACAAGTGGGAAAATCGCACCGGTGCATCGTTCGGAATACGAGCCGATGTCCGAGGTCGCGACCGTCACGGCAAAGTCGAACCCTACTGGCCCGGATTTTTCCTCCTCTTTCGCAGCGAAACGAGCCAGCAGTTTGAAGAAGATTATGCTCAAATCAGCGTGCGCGCGAAAGAAAACGGCCGTGACATTGGCGGCCCAAAGATCTATCAACCCGGTTGGTGGACTTTTGGATTATCTTGCACGCCCGATGGCAAAGTGCATTTCTACGCCAAGGAAGGCATCGAGGATTTGACTGCCGAAGATCATCTCTATTCGAGTTTCCCTTATCGTTCACGTTGTCTTTATTTCGATAATTTCTTTGTCAACGTGGCCAACTGGGACAATGGCAAGAACTGGTCGACTCCCTGGGTAATCGACGACCCGGCCGTGTATGTGATTCCTCCTCCAGGACGCACCGTCGCCCAACTGAATCGACGCAGCAGTCGGCACGTTGCCAGCCATTCCAACCGTCAAGGTAAATCTTCAGGTAAGCCAAAATATCAAACCGCAAGACGGACCAACACCAAGCGGCGGTAAGGGGTGAAATTATTATTGATTCGTCCCTGAGCACACTTTGGGAATTTTGGATAGACGTAGGCGGTACTTTTACCGATTGTCTTGCACTAACGCCAACGGGCGAACTGCGACGGCATAAGTTGCTCAGTTCGGGTATCGCCAAGGGGACTTTGGGAGAGGGGTCCACCTCCTGCCAGATTATCGATTTCAAACGTCGTGGAGATCCGCCTAATTTTTGGGAAGGTTTTCAGTTGACCCTTTTGGGACATGACGGCAATCCGATTGAAGTGATCCGCGTTACCCGATTTGACTCGAGCACTGGTTGCTTGACTCTGCAGGAGCCTTTGTCTGGCTCGCTCCCGGCCCATACTCATTATGAATTGTCTACTGTCGAAGAAGCACCCGTTGTTGGTATTCGATACTTGTTGGGTCTGCCATTGGCGCAGCCCATTCCTGCCATCCGTTTGCGGTTAGGCACGACCCGCGGCACCAACGCACTGCTGACGCGAACTGGCGCCAAGACGGCCCTGGTAACGACGGCCGGCTTTGTGGATCTACTCAAGATTGGGTCGCAAGATCGCCCACGACTGTTTGAACTGAGTGTCCGCAAGGCCCAGCCTTTAGCGATGACTTCGATCGAAATCGATGAGCGAATGACTGCTTCCGGACAAGTATTGCGCCGTCCTGATCCAAAAATTATCCAACAGCAATTACAGGTTCTGCAAACCGAAGGCATCGAATCGTTGGCCATCTGCCTGATGCATGCCGACCGTTATCCGCAACATGAGCAGCTGGTGGAACAACTCGCCCAAGAGGTGGGGTTTCAGCACATCAGCCGGTCGAGTGAAGTGGCACCCTTGGTGAAGATTGTGGCTCGGGCCGAGACGACGGTGGTCGACGCTTATCTAACCCCACGGATGAGTGACTATCTGCATCAACTAAATATTTCTTTGCCTGGAAGTTCCATCCGACTGATGACCTCCTCCGGTGGATTGGTTATCGGAAATGCGTTCCACGGTCATCAGAGCATCCTTTCTGGACCGGCGGGCGGGGCGATCGGATTTTCAAAAGTGGCTGAGGCCGCCGGTTTTACCCGAGCGATTGGCTTGGACATGGGAGGCACCAGTTCCGATGTCTCACGCTACGACGGTCGGTTTGAGTTGGAATACGAAACCGAAAAGGCCGGCATACGGCTGATGACTCCTACCATTCCCATTGAAACAGTTGCTGCTGGAGGGGGATCGATCTGCCGATTCGATGGGATCAAATTGGTGGTCGGACCGGCCAGCGCCGGTGCCGACCCTGGGCCGGCCTGCTACGGTCGAGGTGGACCTCTCTGCGTGACCGATGTGAATTTTTACCTCGGTCGATTGCTTGCGGATCGGTTTCCCTTTCCCCTCGATCACGAGGCTACCCAGAAACGCCTTGAGGATTTGTCGCAACAAGTTGAAACGATGACGGATCAACGGACGAACTGCGAGCCACTGGCTGCGGGATTGTTGCAAATCACCAACGCCAACATGGCCCGAGCCATTCGCTCCGTCTCGGTGGCCCAGGGGGTTGAGCCTCAGCATTACGTATTGGTTGCTTTTGGTGGTGCAGCCGCACAACATGTGTGCGCCGTGGCTTACGAATTGGGCATCGAGCAAGCCCTCTATCATCCCCAAGCAAGCATACTCAGCGCCTATGGCATTGGTCTGGCGAATGTTGTTCGTCATCAAGTTGAGGGTATCTATCGGGCTGCAGAAAAAATGAATCGGGCAAAGCTGGAGACTCTCTTTCGGCAACTGTCAGCACCTTTGGTCCTGGAAGTTCAAGCCGAAGGCATCAACGCCGACCTCATCGCTGTCAAGCGTTTTCTCGATTTGCGCTACCAGGGAACCGACTTGCCCCTCACCATTCCCTATCGAGACTCTCAGGACTGGCTGCAATCATTTGAACAGTTGCATCGAAGACAGTATGGCTATTTGCCTCAAGGTCGAACGGTGGAAATGGTGGCCGCACGGGTCGAGGTGATCGGAAAAACGGCACAAACTTTACCCCACTCTGAACGGGCAACTACGCGTCTGGTCACGAGTCCTCATCTCAAACGGGCTTTTTTTTCCGGAAAGACACGGGAGGTACCCTGGTTCGAACGCGATACTTTGCAAGCGGGTGATCGAATACAGGGCCCAACGCTCATTGTCGACACACATTCCACCGTGGTCCTTGAACCTGATTGGCGCGCCGATGTTCTGACCGGTGGAGAGCTTCTGCTAACCCACGAATCTAAAGAATTGCGGCCTGCCGAATCCACCACTTCCGTCAGCCAGCAGACGGACTCTTCTGTTCATCGATCATCGACTGTGGCCCCTGGGCAGGTTCCTGCTGCGGTCATGCTCGAAATATTCAACAATCATCTGGCAAGCATCGCCGATCAGATGGGGCACGTCCTGCGACGTACTGCCAGCAGCGTGAATGTGAAAGAGCGGCTCGACTACAGTTGTGCAATTTTCTCGCCCGAGGGTCGTCTGATCGCCAATGCGCCTCATGTGCCGGTGCATTTAGGGGCCATGGGGGCAACCGTTCGAGGGCTCCTGGAACACAATCCGTCGATCCAGGCAGGTGATGTATTGATCACCAATGATCCATACCAGGGTGGTTCGCATCTCCCGGACATCACCGTCGTGATGCCCGTCCACATGCCTGCTTCCTCAGATTCCTCAGATTCCTCTGTCGATGGGAGTGGGGCTGGAGGCGGTTCCAATTCGCGTACCTTCTTCACGGCCTGCCGCGCGCATCACGCCGAAATAGGCGGTGTCCGTCCCGGCTCCATGCCACCTCACTCCACCCGGCTGGCCGAAGAGGGTGTGCTCATCTCAAATTTTTTCCTGGTCCAAGGAGGCAATTCCCGTGAAGAGGAATTGGAGCGGTTGCTTGCCAACGCTTCCTATCCATCGCGCTCCGTCGCAGAAAATCTAGCCGACATCCGGGCTCAGGTCGCTGCCTGCCAATTGGGCGCCAATCATTTGCAACAATTGGTCGATCGTTACACCCTGCCTGTCATCCAGGAGAACATGCAACAGATTCAACGCGCAGCCCAAGGTAAAGTTCGAACCGCACTCAGAAAAATCCCACAGCGAAAATATACATTTACCGACTTCCTGGAGATGGCATCTGGAGACAGTGTGCCCATCCGAGTGGAGGTGACCATTCAACACGAGCCAGCACTTCCGGCAGCCCTATTTGATTTCACCGGGACGGGGCCAGTGATGGCGGGCAATCTCAATGCCAATCCGGCAATCGTCACGGCTGCCATCCTGTACGTGCTGCGTCTGCTCATCGACGAAGAAATTCCACTCAATGAGGGTGTCCTGGATGCGATCCGTATTATCTTGCCTCCCTGCCTGCTGAATCCAACTCCAGGTAAGACCAGTGAAACCACACCAGCGGTCGCCGCAGGCAATGTCGAAACATCCCAGCGTGTGGTCGACGTGTTGCTGGGAGCGCTCGGTTTGGCAGGCGCCAGTCAAGGTACTATGAACAACGTGCTGTTTGGCGATGAGACATTCGGTTACTACGAGACGATCTGTGGTGGCTCCGGGGCAACGGCCGATGATGGTGGGGCCGATGCGGTGCAGTGTCACATGACCAACACCCGCGCAACCGATCCCGAAGTGCTCGAACGTCGCTTACCCGTGCGACTGTTGCAACAGAGTATTCGCCAAGGATCGGGGGGGGCGGGTCGACATCGGGGCGGCGATGGGGTCGTACGCAAACTGCATTTTCTCCAACCGGTGGAACTCTCCCTGATTACCCAGAGACGCGGTCCACACCCACCTTATGGGATGGCCGGCGGGTCTCCAGGGTCACTGGGCCAAAACCGACTGGTCCGCGCCGATGGAACCAGCCAGGTATTGGCTGGTATCTGCGAATGCCGTATTGAGCCGGGTGACATTCTTGTGATCGAAACCCCGGGCGGGGGCGGTTATGGAGTTGCTGCTGATTGAGGCTCTCAGGAGGTCTGCAAAGCCGGTGTTTTTGAGAATCGACGATAGGAACATCGAGAAGATAAGGATGACCAACGGAGACACGGAGAAGCTTAATATTTGTTCTTTTCTTCGTGACTCCGTGGTAAATTTTTGGAAATATTATGGCTAGGTGAGGCGATACAGTTTGCGTGTAAGGTTCCTGTGTGGTCTTGCCGAAGTCGAGTGGATAGTGATAATCCAGACTGCGCAAGCTAATCCCAAACCATAAGGTGATAACCATGCCAAGAAACAAAACCTACGACAGTGCGCCCCAGGCCATTGGAGAAACTCCGATGATTCGCATCAATCGCCTGGTGCCCGCAGACCACGCCACGGTTTTTGCCAAGTGCGAATTCTTTAACCCAGTCAACAGCGTCAAGGACCGTATTGGTACGGCTATGATCGCGGCAGGGGAGAAAGATGGACATGTTACGGCTGGTACGCACATTATTGAACCAACCAGTGGCAATACAGGAATCGCCTTGGCTTTTGTCTGTGCTGCCAAAAACTATCGACTGACTCTGACCATGCCCGATTCGATGTCGGTTGAACGTCGTACCTTGCTGCGTGCTTTGGGTGCGGACCTGGTCCTGACACCGGCTGCGGGTGGTATGAAGGCGGCTATCGAAAAAGCACAGGAGTTGGTCGACACTCAGGAAAACGCCTGGATGCCTCAGCAATTTGAGAACGGTGCCAACCCGGCTATCCATGAGGCAACGACCGGCCCCGAAATATGGGAAGATTCCGGGCATAACATCGACGCGATCGTGGCGGGAGTCGGTACCGGAGGAACCATCACTGGCGTAGGGCGTTATATCAAGGGGCAAAATGCATCTTTCAAGGCGATTGCCGTTGAGCCTTCTGACTCACCCGTCATTTCCGGTGGTTCCCCAGGTCCGCATAAGATCCAGGGCATCGGTGCCGGTTTCATTCCCGGGAATCTCGACATGGAAATCGTCGATGAATCGGTATCTGTCAGTAACGAAGAGGCGTTTCAATGGGCCCGTCGACTGGCGAAGGAGGAAGGTATTTTAGCTGGGATCAGCAGCGGTGCGAGCATGTGCGCCGCAGCCAAAGTGGCCGCACGACCGGAATATGCCAGCAAACGCATTGTCGTCATTTTGCCGAGTTTGGGTGAACGATATTTGTCGACTCCGCTGTTTCAAGGGTTGGCAGATTAGGGCCGGTGCAAAACTGTGATGAGTGCAAAACTGCTGGGCAAGGCAAAATCCTCATTAGGCCTTCCTTATGGTTGCATAATAGGATGATGGTAGCTGTTGAACGAGTCTAGTTCGACTGGTTGAACTGCACCAGAGCGTACGTATGACATAGTGCAAAATGAGTAATGAAAAATGAGTAATGAAAAATGAGTAATGAAAAATGAGTAATGAAAAATGAGTAATGAAAAATTATAGGGCAAATAAAACGTCCACATGACTGGGTATCCCGCTTTTCATTTTATAATTTACATTTTTCATTGACGTCTTCGCATTTTTAGTTTGCATTTCGTGGGCAGTCGAATTTATCAACATGGAACCATCCTCACCTCCAGCAGCACTCCTTCAGCAGCAATCCATTTCCCGGCCTCGATTGCCCGAGTGGCTGCGGGTGAACTTACCGATTGTTCAGGCTCAGCGAACCTACAACCTGACTGCAGACAAGGTCCAGCAGGGCGTCTTGCATACCGTTTGCCAGGAGGCCCATTGTCCGAACATTCACGATTGTTGGACACGGGGCACAGCCACTTTCATGATTGCTGGCAAAAGTTGCACCCGCGGATGCAGATTTTGCTCGGTCGAAACACTCCGGCAGCCTGACCCGGTCGATGTGGACGAACCCCGACGACTGGCAGAGACGGTCGCATCGATGGAACTGTCTCACGTGGTGGTGACGGTGGTCAACCGGGACGACTTGCCTGACGGTGGAGCCAGCCATTATCGTCAATGCATCGATGCGATTCGGCAAAAATTGCCACAGACCACCATCGAACTGCTCAGCAGCGACCTGGATGGCAATTGGGAGGCGTTGGCTGACCTGTTGGCCAACATCCCGCTGGCCGTATTTGCTCATAATGTGGAATGTGTTTCCCGTCTGGATGCCAAAGTCCGCGATTCCCGGGCATCGTTCTCATTAAGCCTGGAAGTCTTGCAACGGGCCAAACAACTACGTCCCGATCTGTTCACCAAGAGCAGCTTGATGGTCGGACTGGGAGAAACGGACGACGAAGTCATCGAGGCGATGCGGCAACTTCGCAGCGTACAGGCTGATATGCTGACGTTAGGTCAGTATTTGCCACCTGGCCGCCCCGGAACTCGATTTATTCCAATTGACCGTTATGTCCACCCCGATCAGTTTCATGCCTGGGCCGAGAGGGCTTATGATCTGGGCTTCCATGCCGTCGCCTCTGGACCATTGGTGCGTAGTTCGTACCGTGCCGGTCAGTTGCTGAGCGATGCGATGGCGGGATTTCGCAAAGGGTGAATGGCAATGGTCCCCCCTAAATAGAAAAATTCTTGGCGATCTCAGCGTCTTAGCGAGAGTGATTCAATTCGTCGGTATTTATATTGGCTGGGTGTGACTTTGCAGCTTGCCGGCCTTTATTTTCTGGGACGCCTTGACTTACCTCCGGAGTGGGCTAAGATATCCGGTAACACAGGTGCGAGACCGCCCCTCTGCTCAGCCTCATGTTGAACGGAAACCGTGTTAGCATGGGTTTCATGTTACCATGGGTTTTTTTGGGCACGGACGGATCATTCAACTTCGAAATTAGCGGCCATCGTAGAGAGAGTTTACTTTTCCTCATAGAGGTGTGGCTCTCCCCGGTATCTTGCTTACGACCGCGACTGATTTACTTGCTCCGCAGGGTCCTGGTCAAAAAGGGTCCTGGTCAAAAGACTTACTTTTAGGCTGGCCGCTTCAACGATTACTAACCCAGTAAACGTTTGCGTGTAAGCCCACCCTAAAAGATAAGTTTGACTAGATTTAGTCCTGTCCGAGCAACCTTTGCATTCGACCAACCGATGGTTTCGGTCGAACAGAACCTCGCATGGGGCGCCCAATTGGCTTGCTTTTACTCGTATAAGCATAATTGTTTGTCGAGTCATGCAGGTTCAAGCAACCAAACGATACACCGTCAGACTATTGTTGTCTGATTCCCGCTCAGGTACGTGATTGTTCTTGGCGGTTATTCCCCACATTGCGCTCGTATGAGCCGAAAGAAAGAGTTTCCTTTGTCGAATTTTTCAGATTTTCAGTTATCCCAACCCTTGCTCCGTGCCGTTGAGGCCAAGGGATACGAAGTGGCCACGCCCATTCAGTCGGATGCCATTCCCCAAGTGATGAAAGGGGGCGACCTGGTAGGTTGCGCCCAAACCGGTACTGGCAAGACCGCAGCGTTTGCCCTGCCAACGATGCATCGCTTGCTAACCGCTGGAAAGCGGAACCCACCAGCGAAACAGCAGCGAAAAATTCGCGTTTTGGTTCTCGCACCGACTCGTGAGTTGACCGCACAAGTCGGTGAGAGCTTTGCCTCTTATGGCCGATTTACCAAGTTGCGTCATGCAGTCATTTATGGTGGCGTTTCGCAAGTGCCTCAGGTGCGCAAGTTACGCGGCGGAGTCGACACGCTGATTGCCACCCCCGGACGATTGCTCGATCTGATTGATCAGGGGCATGTCGATTTGGGGAATGTCGAAATATTAATCTTCGACGAAGCGGACCAGATGCTCGACATGGGATTCATTCATGATTTGCGCCGGATCGAATCGCATGTACCAAAGGGTCGGCAAACTTTGATGTTTTCCGCAACTATGCCAGCGGAAATACGTAAATTGGCCGACGAGTGGTTAGATCAGCCGGCCAACGTGCGGACTGCCCGGATATCCTCCCCAGCGGAAAAAGTGGAACAGTCGGTCTACTTTGTGGATCGTCGTAAGAAAGTTCAATTGCTGGAGCAATTCCTCCAGACGACCGCAGGCGGACGCACGCTGGTGTTCTCTCGTACCAAGCATGGGGCCGATAAAATTGTACGAAATCTGCAAAAAGGTAAAATTCGTGCTACGGCCATCCATGGCAACAAGAGTCAATCGGCACGTAAACGGGCATTGGACCAATTTAAATCGAAGTTCCCACCCGTGCTCATTGCCACCGACGTGGCTGCTCGTGGACTCGACATCAAGGACGTGGAGCATGTGATCAACTACGACTTGCCAGAGGTCCCTGAGATCTACGTACACCGAATCGGACGTACCGGCCGCGCAGGTGCGACCGGGAATGCGGTCTCTTTCTGCACTTCCGACGAAATGCATCAACTCCGAAGTATCGAACGCTTGACCCGGCGTAAAATTGACATCGGTTTGGAGCATCCCGAATTGACCAGCTCGATTGCGCCCGAGCCAACCGCAGCGCCAGGCAAATCGTTTCGCCGTGGTAAATCCTCGCAAAAAAGCAATCAGAAGCCACGTTGGCAAAAGAAGGGGAAAACGGGAGCGGGTGGTGCCAAAGGGCGGCAAAAGAAATCGGCCACCGGTGGTTCGACATCGGGTGGCTCATCTTCGAATGGTTCGTCAACCAAGGGGAGTACTCTGCCAAGCAAGCCAGGGGAACGCTCAAACAATAAGTACGGCAAATCGGTGAATAGTGCAGGCGGTTATGCCGGCAAGTCGAAGCGTAAGCGACAACGTCGTCGAGCAGTGTAAACGCTGGTATATTGCACCAATCCGAACCTGGACAATGGTCGCGTGGAACGTGGATTAAGAGGCAGCATTAGATTCGCGATCATTCTCCAAGATTCGATTGGCTGGAGACGCTTGGTATATTGCGCCAATCCGAACTTGGACAATGGTCGCGTGGAACGTGGATTAAGAGGCAGCATTAGATTCGCGATCATTCTCCAAGATTCGATTGGCTGGAGACGCAAGGGGAAGGGGTGGTGTTTGCGGGCTTCGTAGGCTGGAACGAGCGGTAGCGCTGTTCCGGCAAGATGCTGTTTGTTGGCCCTTGGGAGAGTGGCTACAATGGGAGCATGGCAAACCGAATTGACTATCCACGGTGTTTTTCAGGGGGCTGTTGGTTCCTTGTGGCTTTGCTAGTGCCGCTTGTTGCTGCCGATATCCATGGAATGGAAGCGGGTGCGCACGAGGATAAGCACTGGGCCTTCCAACCGCTCGTGCGGCAAGAACCACCTGGGGTGCAAGACGGTTCCTGGGTTGCCAATGGCGTTGATGCATTCATTCTAGCAAGACTCGAGGCACAAGGGCTTGCTCCCGCCCCACGTGCGGATTTACCAACGCTGGCCCGGCGGGTCTACTACGATGTCACCGGCTTGCCTCCCTCGAAGGAGCAGTTGGATAAATTTCTGACCGACACGCGGCCGGATGCTTATGCACGTTTGGTCGACGATCTGCTTGCCTCACCCGGCTATGGTGAGAAGTGGGCCCGTCATTGGCTGGACGTTGTCCGTTATGCAGAGACCAACAGTTTTGAACGCGACGCGCGTAAGCCATTTGTGTGGAAATATCGCGATTACGTCATTCGCGCCTTCAACGGCGATAAATCTTACGGCCAATTTGTCTTGGAACAATTGGCGGGCGACGAATTGGAGTCAGTGACAGCCGATTCCATCATCGCGACCGGATATTATCGTCTGGGTACCTGGGATGACGAACCGGCGGACGCATTGCAGTCGAAGTACGACGATCTGGACAATATTCTTAGCACCACGGGGCAAGGTTTTCTCGGCTTGACCATTGGCTGTGCCCGCTGTCACGACCACAAGATTGACCCATTGCCACAGACAAACTACTACGGCTTGCTCTGGTTTCTCGAAGATTTATTGCCTTACGCGCTGCCAAAACAACGTGATCCCGAGCTTCACAGCCTTACCGATCTTTCATCTCCGGCAGTGAAAAAATTGCGTCAGGAACTTTCGAGCCAGGTGCAAAAACTGAAAAAATCAAAGCAATCCATGGAGCAGATAGCCATCCAGAAAATGGACGTGGCCGATCAGGGCCGTGCCAAAACGTCCCAACGGCAAAAGGTATTGGATGAAAAACTGGATCAGTACTTGGCTGAGTCACAGCAACAAGCCTACAGACAACTGGTGAGCAAGCTGAAAGCTTTGGAAAAGCGTCTGGCGAAAGTTCCGCAAAAAGACTTCGCCCTGTCGCTTGCAAAATGCAATCCGCATCCGAAAAAAACACATGTGATGCTGCGTGGGAATCCTCATGTGTTGGCGGATCAAGTGGAACCCTCATTTCCGGACTTGTTTGGAGATAGGGTGCCAGAGATCCCCACGGCACCTCCAACTGCGCGATCGGCTGGACGCCGCCGCGTTTTGGCTGGGTGGATTGCTTCTCCAGAGAATTTATTGACTGCCCGAGTCATCGCCAACCGTGTGTGGCAACACTTATTGGGGCGTGGAATCGTGCGTTCGAGCAATAATTTTGGCCACATGGGCACACCGCCCACACATCCAGAACTACTCGACTGGTTGGCCTGTTGGCTCACCGATCACCAATGGCGTCTAAAATCGTTGCACCGATTGATTCTCAATTCAAGCACGTACCAGATGTCAAGTAAGACCAACGGTGGACACTTGTTGATTGATCCCAACAATGATCTGTATTGGCGTTTTGACAGCAGACGGTTATCGGCGGAGGAAATTCGCGATTCGATACTGATGGTAAGTGGCCAATTGAACCGACAGATGTACGGCCCGAGTATTTATCCGAAATTATCAAAAGAAGTACTACAGACACAGTCGAGGCCAGGGTCCGGTTGGGGAAAATCGAGCCCCAAGGAAATTGCCCGACGGAGCATTTATATCCATATCAAGCGCACCTTGATACCGCCCGAATTGTCGGTGTTTGATTTTCCTGAAACCGACACGAGCTGTGAAGGGCGATTCATTACCACCCTTCCTTCCCAGGCGCTGAATCTACTTCATGGTGAATTTGTGCAGACACAAGCTGGGCATTTGGCCAATCTGGTTCGGAAAGAGGCTGGCGAAGAAATGACGAAAAGAGTGCAATATGCCTTGGGGCTGGTGTTGGGCCATGAAGCGGACGTGGAGACAATCGCGGACGGGTTAGGGTTGATTGAACGTTTAGTGAGTCCGCACAACATGGAACGCGAGGAAGCATTTCGACAATTTTGTATGATGGCGTTGAATCTCAATGAATTTGTGTATTTAGATTAAGGCGAGCGGCAGATAGGAACTTACTAACACCCGATAGAAATCCAGGATTAACAAAAACTTTCTGGTCACAACAATAGCACCACGAAGGACACGAAGAGCACGAAGGAAAAGAAGGAAAAGAAGGATAACCACTTTGCAATACACTGAGAAACAAGAAATGCTCGGTTACTTAACAAAACGTGAAAAGTTCCTGTGCGTTCCCGTCTTCGTGCTCTTCGTGTCCTTCGTGGTAATTGTTTGCAGGCAGAGAGTTATTAAGTCGATGTTCAGCCAAAATAGCGTTAACCTAAATAACACCGTCTAATATGCCAGCATAGAAAAATGCAAAAGGCGAACTAAGGAAAAACCATGCCGAAAAAAGGCTCCTTTTGCGGACGCACCCGTCGCGAGTTTCTTTGGCAGGCGGGTGGCCATTTCGGAGCTGCCGCGCTCTGCGGCATGCTTGCAGACGACCGTTTCTTTACGAAGCAGGCAACCGCATCGCCCAATTTTATGAACCCCTTGGCTCCTCATGCCGCCATGCTGCCAGCCAAGGCAAAAAGCGTTATTTTCCTGTTCATGTATGGCGGGCCAAGCCATGTCGACACGTTTGACTATAAGCCCAACATGATTGGCATGGACAACAAGACGGTCCAGGTAAAAACATTTGGCCGAGGTGGCAAACGGAATCAAGGACGGATTGTTGAGCCTCGTTGGAAATTCAAGCGATATGGTGAATGCGGGAAATGGGTGAGCGATCTGTTTCCACAACTGGCACAGCATGTGGATGACATTTCCTTTTTACATTCGATGACCGCCGATTCACCCATTCATGGCTCTGCCATGTTGATGATGAACTCCGGCAAACTGATGTCCGGCAGTCCCGCATTGGGTTCGTGGGTGAATTACGGCTTGGGCAGTCCCAATGAAAATTTACCCGGATTTGTGGTCATGTTGGATCCTTCTGGAGGTCCGATCTCAGGCGCTAAAAACTGGTCGAGTGGGTATATGCCCGCCACCTATCAGGGGTCGGTCTTTCGCCACGAAGGAGCGCCCCTGCTCGATTTGACCCGTCCGGCAAACACCAGCCAAGCGATACAGAGGGAAACACTCGACACTTTGGCACGTATCAATGATCGGCACTTGGCCGAGCGGCCAGATAATACCGATCTTGCGGCACGGATCGCCAGTTATGAATTGGCGTATTCGATGCAGTCTTCGGCCCCTGAGGCGGTCGATCTGTCAGCCGAATCGCAAACGACGCTGGACCAATATGGAGTCGGACAGAAACCAACACACCATTTCGGTTCGCAGTGTCTGATCGCGCGGCGGTTGGTGGAGCGTGGGGTTCGATTTATTCAAATCTATTCGGGGGGAGCTCACAACGATGCCAATTGGGATGCGCATGGCGACTTGGTCCATAATCACCAGACCCATGCGGGTGAAACCGACCAACCCATCGCCGCCCTGTTGGCCGATCTCAAACAACGGGGCATGTTGGACGAGACACTGATTGTATGGGGAGGCGAGTTTGGCCGCCAACCGACCGCAGAGAATGCCAAAGGTACCGGTCGCGATCACAATAGCTATGGATTTACCATGTGGCTAGCCGGCGGAGGCATCCAAGGGGGCACCTCGGTTGGCAGGACCGATGATCTCGGCAGCCGTGCGGTCGAGCGACCACTTACAGTGAAAGGACTGCACGCAACCGTGCTGCAGCAAATGGGCCTCGATCCAAACATGCTCAGCTACTTTTACGGAGGATTAGACCAAAAACTGATCGGCGTGGAGCCGATTGACCCAATTTATGAAATAATCTAAATAGTCTGTTAACCTAATCACTATGAAAGCAGAGCAACCCTCAATGAAAAAACCATCTCCTTCAACCCGCAGAGAATTTATCAGCAAATCGGCTTTGTCGACCGCTGCGTTTTCGTTGCCTTGGATGGTCCCTGCAGGCGCGCTGGGGCTGGGTGGCGCAGTTGCACCCAGTGAGAGAATTACCCTGGGAGTGATCGGAATCGGTCCTCGCTGCAAATATGTTTTGAGAGGAATGCTGACTCAACTCGATGTTCAATGTGTTGCCATTGCCGACGTCCAAGCCAGTCGCCGTTCTGTCGGTAAACAGCTCGTGGATGAGCACTATGGAAACCGGGATTGCACCCTTTTACGTGATTTCCGCGAATTGCTCGAGCGTCAAGACATCGATGCGGTGCTGATTGCTACAGGTGACCGGTGGCATACGACGGCGTCAATACTTGCGGCGAACGCCGGCAAAGACATCTATTGCGAGAAGCCCTGCGGGTTGACCATCGCCAACTGCCAAGATCTTGCCAATACCATAGAGCGTACTGGTCGAGTCTTCCAAGCTGGAACCCAGCGACGCAGTGTTGCCAATTTTCAACAGGCCGTAAATCTGGCGCATAGCGGAAAACTCGGCAACATCCATACGCTCCACGCAACCGTCTATACGCCTGAAATTAAGTCAACCTGGTTGCCAGGACAACCAACTCCCGATCCGGAAGTGGTAGATTGGAACTTGTGGCTGGGGCCAGCTCCATGGCGACCCTACAATAGCCGATATGTTGAGGGGGGCTGGCGCGGGTACTACGATTTTGATTCAGGCGCTCGATTGTTGGACTGGGGGGCGCACACGGTGGACCTATGTCAATGGGCAAACCGGGCCGACAATACCATGCCGGTTGAATTCGAACCGGGTGAAAATCACATAACGGTCCGCTATGCCAATGGCGTTAATTTAGTGATACATTTTTTGAAGACGCCATTCGGAAAGCGTCCCGGATGGATACAACACTTGGGAACTTGTCCGGTCCGATTTGAGGGGGACGAAGGCTGGGTGGAGGTAGGTGACAGTGGCGGTATCGAAATTTACCCAAAATCACTCAAGAAGGAGCTCCCATCAATACCTGGCAAAGAATCGGGTTTAGATGTAAAGGCTCATGCACGGAACTTTTTTGATTGTATCAAGTCCCGTCGGGCCACCGCAGCCAATCCAACCGTCATGCGGAATTCCCATATTACCTGTCATTCCGCAGCCCTTTCATGGATGCTCAACCGTAAACTTAAACTGAACCCTTCAACCATAACATTTGTAGACGATGACGAAGCCAATCGCTTGCGCTCACGTCCAGCTCGTGAGTGGAGTATATGATGACAGACACTCCGTGGCAGCCACGATTTCTGTATGCGGTATGCCAGCGTGGCGCAGAAGCAACTTTGAAGCGTGAACTGGCGAATCAGCAAACGGGCATGCAGCCAGCGTTCTCACGCCCTGGCTTTGTCACTTTCAAGCTGGCTGAACCCTGCCTTGAGCCAGAAAAATTTTCACTCACGTCGACCTTTGCACGCTCCTGGGGATTTTCGCTGGGAAATGTGTCGGGCACGCATCTGCTCCCTTTGGCCAAAGAAGTCTGGCAATTACCAGAGGTTACTCAGTTGCTCGCTGCCCCCCAACTGGTGACGGTTCCGTTAAAGACGATCCATGTCTGGCAACGTGACCTGGCCATTCCCGGTCGGCGTGGATTTGAACCGGGGATCACACCGTTGGCCGAAGAAATCCATCGGACGTTGTCTCAGGTTTCTCCGATCGAATCGTTGCGTCATGAGATCAACCATCTGCAACAACCGGCTGCGCGCAACCGCTGGGTACTCGATGTCGTACTGGTGGAACCTGGTACGTGGTGGATCGGTTGTCATCTGGCGACCCATCGATTGGCCCGCTATCCGGGAGGCGTGTTGCCGGTGACCATGCCTCCCCAGGCCGTCAGCCGTGCCTATCTGAAATTGACCGAAGCATTGCGCTGGTCGTCTTTACCCGTTGCGCGTGGCGATCGGTGTGTCGATTTGGGCTGTTCTCCAGGCGGCTGTTCGCAAGCACTCTTGGATCGAGGCTTACATGTCATTGGCGTTGATCCGGCGGAAGTCGATCCCATCGTGTCGGAACATCTTCAATTTATTCATTTACGTAAGCGAAGTACTCATTTGGCGGGCCGACAGCTCAAAAGGTGCCAATGGCTGATAGCCGATATCAATGCCACTCCTAACTACACTCTCGATGCCGTGGAGGCCATTGTTACGCACTCACAAGTTTCTATTCGGGGTATGCTACTCACATTGAAGCTCTCAGACTGGCACCTCGCTGATAGCTTACCTCAGTACATAGAACGGGTGCGAAGCTGGGGCTATCAAGATATCCGTGTCCGACAGCTAGCACACAATGGTCAAGAGCTATGTCTGGCAGCCCTTCGTAGCCGCAAACAGCGGCGTCTACGGCGTTCTGGCCGTCGCCAGGTACGTCAAAATTCCGCTCGTGCTAGCGTTCATGGTCCGCATGAAATGGAGTAAAAATGGGTGTTCGCTAACTTCTGTTGCACAGCACAGGGCACCTTATTCACCTTGACATTTCGTGTCTACGTTTGCTACTTAACCCGCATACATTTTAGTCTTCCTTTCATTTTGTGGTATTTGTTTGAGCCTTTCAACGCTCCAATCTGTTTATTGCATGCGCCAGTACTTCAGGCCGCACGTAACCATGCTGCTGCTGGTGGGAATGTGCTTTCATAGCCAACCATTGGCCGCGCAACGGGTTGCTTTTCCTTCGTCGGCACCTGCTCCTCCCACTTCCTTTGCGCCGTCTGCTTCCCCAGTCGCTCCGGCCTATCCGCCTACTTCTCCAGGGGTTCCTGCCTACCCGCCCACGACACCTGTTACCCCAACCTCGGCACCCACCTTGCCATCCGCTTTTGACCCCTATCAGAATTCTTCACTGGGAGCACCACCTCCCGATGTGCCTTATGCGGCTCCCATGGGCAGTCCGACACCTTATCCTCCACAAGGCGCGGCGCCTCCTTTTCCTGGAACCACGCCGCCGGTGGGGTGGGAGCAGGGGACCTATCAGTACCAAAACTCGGATGGTTCGACCGCCCAATTGCAACGATTATTGCAGCAAATCGACGTCGAATACACCTGGATGGCTGGGGGCAGTAGCGATAACGATTTGGGGTTCAATCGTTTGGAGCTTGATACCACGCTGGGATTTCCGATCTGTTACAATCCCGAAACGCCCCTGTTGGTCACTCCTGGCTTTGCTTTTAATTGGCTCTCCGGTCCCAAGGGGGAGGCTGACCTGCCACCAGTGCTCTACGATGCCTACCTCGATTTTGCCTGGTTTCCTCAGATCTCCGACTGGTTTAGCTTCGACTTGGGATTCCGCACTGGTGTCTGGAGCGATTTTGAAATTGTCAATAGCAACTCGGTTCGTTTCATGGGGCGAGGCGTAGGGGTGATGAAG
>JBDOMT010000391.1:0-2740 GCA_039831705.1 Pirellulales bacterium
CGTTATTGGGAGATCTTCCCGGCGTGCCGTCAGGAGGCGGCTTCGAGGGTATCGATTTCAGTAGTCCGGAGCTCATCAATTTTCTGGCTAGCCGGGCGAATGACTTGGCCACGCTGGTGCTTGTCGGCGCCAACGACACCAACAGAGAACTGCAATTCGTACCCAGGGAAGTCACCGGCTTTGAGCCAACGCTTGAGATCAACGCTGCTCATGCGGCAGCAACAGCTGTTCCTGAGCCGGCGACATGGATCATGCTGATGCTGGGGATGGCGGCCATAATGTTCACTGGCAGTCGCAAGTTTGTGTCAAACTCAACTCTGCGTGAGACACTCTAGAAACCCACCCTAACCTTTCTTCCACACACTTGTGGCAAAGCATCTTTTTTGGAAATTTTGAGACCAAGATCGACGAAAGTTGGCTGGCCCTAGAAGTTGTTCGCAAACTGCAGCTGGATGAGTTTATCAAGGAGTGTTATGCAATCTGGATGGGAGCAAGTTCCATGGGGACACAGCGCGTTGATTCTGGTAGTGGCCCAGCTGTACCAACCGCCGAGCGAACTGTTCGTCTCCGAGCAGTGGTATCATAAATCGGCGCTGCCCGAACTTTAAAATGTGCCGACAGATCAAGTCGCTGGCGAGAAACTTGTCCGTAACCAATACGACGAATGCAAACCGGGTACTACTACCGGGTACTCATGCAACTAAATGGTGCGAAATGGCGCTTGTATGAGTACCCAGTAAACGCTATTATTCTCGAATAATGCGGTAAAACCAGCCTAAAACAACGATTACAAATCCGCCTCATAACCTCGAGGTCGTCGGTTCGAATCCGGCCCCGCCACTTTAAAAAACAGCTGAAAAAACAGATACTTTTTTACCTTCGGGCGTTCCGGAGTGCAGCCTTAAACACTCGAGTATTTCCGTAGTCTACGGAAATAGACTCGCGAAAGGGTTGCACCATGCCAAGAACGTCTATCCAACACCCTCCCAAGTACGGCAAGCACAAGGCCACTGGCCAAGCGGTTGTCACTCTCAACGGTCAAGACCATTACCTGGGTAAGTACCGGTCTGCTGCCAGTCGCAAAGAGTACGACCGGCTAATCACTCTATGGGTACAAGGCGGTGGCAAATTGCCCTGTGGCTCCCAGGAGGAAGTTACTGTAACCGAGGTCATGGCTGCCTATCTTGCCTTTGCCAAGTCCTACTACCGTAAGGATGGCAAGATCACTCGAGAGTATGGCCTGACTGTCGAAGCCTGCAAGGTAATCAAACCCCTTTATGGCCGGGCTGCAGCGGTTGAATTCGGCCCCCTGGCACTTAAGACAGTTCGCCAGTCCTTCATTGAATCGGACATTTCCCGCAAACATGTCAATAAACAGGTGGACCGCATTAAGCGGATGTTCAAGTGGGCTGCCGCTGAGGAAATGATACCGTCCACAGTGTCTCAAGCTCTAAGTATGGTGACTGGCTTACGAAAAGGCCGCACAGAAGCCAGGGAAACGGCACCGATTCTCCCTGTGGATGATGCAACAGTCGATGCCACCATTCCCTATTTACCCATCATCCCTGCTGATATGGTCAGATTTCAGCGACTTACCAGCTGCCGACCGGCTGAAGTCTGCAAGCTGCGGCCATGCGACCTAAATCGCTCAGAGGATGTGTGGAAGTATAAACCTGAGAGCCACAAGACCGAGCACCACGGCCGGGACCGGACCATATTCGTCGGCCCCAAAGCTCAAGGAGTGCTACTGCGATACTTGGCACGAGATGCTCAGACACACTGTTTCAGGCCCTGCGACTCGGAAGCTAAGAGACTGGCAGAGCAGGAAGCCAACCGCAAGACACCCCGCTCCTGCGGCAATGTCCGAGGCTCCAATGTGAAGCAGAAACCCAAGAGAAAGCCAGGTGAAAAGTACACCACCGACACTTACCGTCAGGTAATTCAACGAGCCTGTGACAAGGCATTTCCGCACCCCCAGTTGTCGAAGCTCAAGGCCAGGGAGATGACTGATCAGCAGAAGGTTGAGCTACGTCAGTGGCAAAAAGAGCACCACTGGTGTCCCAACCGACTAAGGCACACAGCAGCCACTGAAATACGCAGCAAGTTTGGCCTGGAAGCAGCTCAGATCATTCTCGGTCATTCGCAGGCCAATGTCACCCAGGTTTATGCGGAACGGGACATTGCCAAGGGGGTCGAGGTGGCTAAGAGGATTGGGTAGGGATAGGCCTGCCTTAGAGTTTGCTCGACGCTTATTCATTAGGCTCCGACAGGCTATTTCTTCTTTTTGGGCTTGAGTTCCAGTCCCAAATGAGCGGCCAGTAGATCAAAGGTGATAGCTCGGCATCCCCCCCCGTTAAGGAATCGCCAGAGAGCTGCGGGGTCGATCCCAGAGTCTCGAGCCAGGCTATTGAGCGACTCGTTTTTGAGCTGCTTACTCGCTGCTGCTCTCAGTTGGTCGCTAATGGTCGATTTCGCCATTTTTGTACATGTCACGAGAGATTAGATAGGAACGCTCTTGACGCTGTTTTCTGCCATGACAGAAAAGAGTGTTGGTTAATTGTCCTGATCGTCTTCCGGTTTTTTGGTATCTGGTTGATTGATCTTGTCGATCACATCGTCCACCAATTCCTTAGCTGTGTCTCGAGTATCAGGTGCCGATTCAGGTGCATCGATCACGTGGTAAAGGAAAGCAGCAATTCTTTGTAACAGATCAGTCATTTTGCAAACTTCAAAGCTCTGG
>JBDOMT010000391.1:2750-4066 GCA_039831705.1 Pirellulales bacterium
GCTCTGGCTCTAGCCTTTGCGGCATTTGTCCCCTTGAGACGTAATCCACACACTACGCCGTGTCCGTCAACCTGTGGTAGTCTCACATCGTGCTTGTCCGCATCAATTACAGGCCACTGCTGGCCGTGAATTCGCACTGTCGTTGGCATAGGCCCAATACGCCCGACAGCCGGGTAATAGTCTACATCCATTACCATAGCAATATTACCACCTTTTCGAAGGTAGCTTGCCAAGGTAGCCGAGTGGGAATTCTCACTGGCTGAGTAGGTCAAAGCGTAATTGTTGGGCAGATTTCCCGCAAGATAGGCTGCATATCGTGAGCGGATCTTGGTGTAATCGTAAAACTGGACACCTGGCCAACGATTAATCACCTCGAGCCAATCCAGATCAGAAGCGACATTCAATCGGACAAGAGGTGTCAGCTTGGCAATTTCAGCGCGTCTGACATGCCGGGTAATGTCTCGGTGAAGATCGGCCAGGAAACTGGCTCTATCATCGAATAGGCGTTTTGTGTCTCGTATGGCACAAGCTCGAGCTTGGGGTGTTACCCGTTGGCCTGCAAACCAGAGATTACACGCAGACCGACAGCCTACACTGGATCCACTGCAAACCTGGTTGCCGCTCAGTCCATGGGGAGCGAGTGTAAGCTCTGCAATCATGTACTTCGCTGATTGCCCAGCTACCTTTTCTAGCTTCGCGTTTGTCCTGAGTAATGACATGGATGATTCCTTCTGTGTCAGTGATTGTTGTCTACCTTCTTTTTATTCGGTTATTGTTGTTTGTCAATGGCAGTTATTGTCAAAAAACAATAACCGCAGATGGGAATTACTGGTCGTGATGAAATTGGGATCGCAGAAAGTGGCGAGTTGTTCTGGCTTCTCAGGCGGAGTTTTGGATCGCACCCCACCCCGAATATCGATGGAGACCCGAATGTAGTCTCGCCTCCCCACCAAAGTCTTAGTGTATTGTCGCAGGCTATTTGTAAAAAACGAAGCAACTCAACACCCTGTGGGCAAGCTAAATCCAACAGATCAAAGTGTTGATTATTCCCGCATTTCCCATTTGACCCAGTACATTTTGGCATGAGATTTGCGCCAACCCTTTGAAAACAAAGGATTTGACGCGTTTCACGCCAATGTGACAGGGGAACCCCATGGGTGACGCAAAAATGGACGATTTGCGAGTCGGATTTGACAGCCGGTTGAAGCTGAAATTCTGCGGCAGCAAAGTCACCACGGATGCTGGTCTGTTGGCCTACCGCGAACTGGACGAAGTGCTCAGTCTTACGGAAATGGGTGCAGAGGTGCTAACCGATT
>JBDOMT010000078.1:0-18239 GCA_039831705.1 Pirellulales bacterium
ATACGACATGCTCAAACAGTTTGCTCCTCCCGAGGTGATTGACTGGATGCAGTTAATGCAATCGAAATACACCGTTTACTCCTTTCGCCAACAGCAGCAACAGGCATATGCATATTCAAGTCAAATGGCCAACCGGGGATCACGCAGCATGATCAACATGCCTAGCCAGGTCGAGGACGTCCGCAGTTACGCCATTGCCCACCTGGTTTCACTTCAGGAAATGATCAGCGACTTAGAAAAAGCAGAATTAGTAAAACGGATGACAAACTTTGGTATCCAAGATGCTGCGGTAATACTATCGCTTGGATTTGACCGCAACAGCTTCACTCAATCGGTCATGCAGTTACTTTCCGATCAGCCTGGGCATGAAACGGCGCTTGCGGTGATGGTACTGCAACAGATGGGACGACGACAAATCGACACAGCCGATCTTTGTGCTCGAGCATTCAAAGCATTTCGTCAGTCGTATCCCCAACTTGCATTGCTGGCCGGTGCTCAAGCGGCAGCGCAAGAATCTCGACATTTGCCACTGCTTGAACAGGGTCTTCAATTTGCCCAGGAAATCAAGCAACCCAGCCCCATGCTGATGATGTCTCTGGTAAACCAATTAGGTGGCTTTCCGGGAGGACAACAACAGGCCAACGGACTGAGTGATCAATACCGAAAACAGCTTACCGAATTGATCATTGGCTGGTATCCGCAAATGCTGCAGTCGCCCCAGTATTCTACATGGGCATTCATGTACGTAACTCACGCACTACGGAATAGTGGTGACCCCAGCACGTATCTCGCTTTCCTGGAAGACGAAGTCGCTCGTTGGAATGCAGGAATTCAATTTGCCAATCCATTACAGATGGCCGCCATGTTTGGCCGTTCGAGAAATCAGAAGTTGCTTCAGCCTCTGACATTTCCGCCTCGTCAACTGGTGGATTTTCCAACTAATGTGCTGTCGCTACTAGGCAACGCGGACAACTCTGGTCCCTACGCACATTTGGCAAGGCAACAGTCGTCCACAGCGTGGCAAACGAATGCTCTTAAGCCGCTCGTGAAAGATATCAAAAATCCAATCTTACGTATCCTGATAGCTGGCCATATCGCAAACGACGACCTTGCTGAGCAGAATAATTACGACGAGCTAATCGAGAAAACCCTAGCGGAAATGATCGCCTCCGAGTCGCCAAGTGCAGATGCACTTTTCATGGCAGCAGCATGGGCGACTCAGCACGGGAATCTCCAGCGGGCGACAGAATTGCTGGAAACATTACGCTACATGCCACTCAAACGCAACTTGCGCCAACAGATTGATTCAGCGTTGGTGACGATGGCAGTGGAGCCCCTTGAAGAAAAGTCGCCCTCCGACTCAATCAAAGAAGTAGGTCGAAAGGCAGCACTCCGACTGAGGCGTAGCAAACTCGACTCGAACCAGCGGAGTGAGCTCATTTCTGCCCTGGAGGAACTAGGACTCGAAAAGGAAGCCGAAAAGCTTGAACGGGTCGCCACCTCCACCGCGTCTGCCACTAGCAGGCGGACAGGTTATCCTTCCGTCCGCGCCCCCAATACCAGTTCCCAGAAAGATCGCATCTCCAGCCTGATCGCAAAAGGCAAACGCCCGATGGCGGTAAAATTACTTGCCAAAGAAGTCTTGGCACAGATGCAACAGCTCACGATGAATCTGCAATACTTTGGCCAGCGTCAGCATCAGTTTCGCTCGATCCGTCAAAGGATCAATGCCCTGGCAATGGCCAAGGAAATATTGGCCGAACTCGATCCGGGCGAAAGTTCCAATCCGCGCCGCATCAGCGATTACGCTTCGGTCTGCCATCTATTAGAAAAAACAGAGATTGCCCGCACCCAATACGAAAAACTGCTGAAAATTAAACCGCGAGATGATAACAGCCGCATTCGCCTGATCATTCTGCTGCTAGACACCACTCCCGGTGAAGTTGAAGTCCATCTGGCCAAGCTTTCCGATTATTCTAGCCAAATCATGGGACAAGTTCTGACAAACCACTTAAACGACTACGAGACGTCGATCGCTGATCGATTGGCTCTGGTACGCATCGGCGACCGCTACCTGCAAGTCTTGAAAGATCACAAGAACCCCCAGCTTAGCTGGGCTTCTCAACTGATCCACACCATAGGACGCGGAATGCATTCGCGAAATGGAAAGAATCTATTTTCACTCTATACGACAAAAATATCGCCACGTAAGGTTTCGGGCAAACTGGTAAAAGTACAAAAAAAACGTGCAGCCATTCACCGTGATTTCTGTCTCTCCATGCTGGAATTTCCACAGACGGCTCGTATGGGATTCAAACATTTACTGGCCGCCGATGAAGTGAAGGAAAAAGTCGGCCCGGAGCATGTCGAAATCGCCCAAAGTATATTACTCAACGAAGCAACTCAAAGGTCAAATCTTTCGCAAGGACAAATAAGACACTCTTATTCAAGTAGCCACCTGGAAGTTCGCTTCCGCAGTCCAGAGGAATTCCTCGCTCGGCGTGGTTGGAAGACCAACGATTGGTCAGAGATTGATGAAAACCTGTTGCCAAAACTCAAACAAGGGCGATTCAAGCAGCCTTATGATGCGTTACAGCGCGAGGTAGAACTTTATCGATGCGAGGAAGACACCTTCATCAAGCAGGCAACCGCAACCCTTCATAGAAAATCTCAATCGACATTTCCTGGCCTGCCCAACAACATGCTAATCAGTGCCGTGGTCGATGCCTGGGCCGAGCGCCAACTCAAAGTCGACATCCGTCCCCTGGTGTTAGCTCGGCTCAAACGAGAAATTTCGGGACAAAATCACCATCAGGCGCCGAGTTACGTTTTGCGATATTGTGTTCGTCTCAATCAACAGGGTTCAACCCACGACCTGACAGCATTTCTCGAACAAGTCGCTACCCTTTATTTGGGACCTGCGAAAGATCGTGTCAAGTTTGTCGAAAAGCATTTTCAGCAAAACCAAGTTCAATGGGGCGCTCCAAATGGCCACATCCACGTCTTTCGGCAACTGATGCAACAGCTTTTGCAGAGAGATGAATTGATGTTTGCCACCTTGCGTCACCTGCAGCAGTATGGCAGTTCTGTGCTACTCCAAAATACTGCTAATTCCAGCAGAAACACCCTGCAAAAATTTAAACGACAAGGCTCGGAAACGCTGTTCAAACAGTTAGAGAAATCCTCCTGGTTGGGCGACCTTGAAAGTTTCCAGCCTCTGACCGTCACCGGTTCGGCACAAGATTCTCTACTGGTTACCCTTATTTCCGATCTGTCTGGGGAAAAGGCTTATCGTCAATCCTTCATGCAATTACTAAAGGAGCAGCAGCAAAAGTCACCGACCTTCGGCCAAGAGTTGCTGTTGGTTTCTTTGCAACAAATTGAAGAGCCAAAGAATCTGTTGGAATTCTTAGGCCGCCAACATGAAGCCATTGGTAAACTATCAGAAAGTCGCCAGGGCTCACTGGCAGCTATGCTCAAGCAGCTTATCACCATCGACGCACGCAAAAGTAAAGAACTCAGCGACTCCGCTATTTCCGCTCAGCAATGGTTAGAGGGCAAAAAAGATCTACAAGCACGTCGTCAGATCGAAAAATTGCTGGCAACGAAACGATTTGAAGATTTGGGTATCGAGCCCCACCAAATCCAAGAGCATCTCTCACAACAGATTCCAAAATACATTGCCGATGATCCGAATACGGCTCGCGATGCCTTTTTGAAGATCTGTGATCTTGTCGACGACGCCCGCCGTCGTGGCACATGGAGCATGCACTATGGCAACGGCACCTCCATTCGTGGTCAACTGCTAGGAAACATCTTCAACTACGGCAACCGTAATCAAGATCTTCATGTCTTGCCCTTTCTCATCGACGTACTGCAAAACGATAAGGATATCCAGATTGAAGTAGACTACTCGGTTCGAAATGCAATCGAACAAAGTCTTAGGGAGAGGTTGGGCCAACTCAATCGAAAAGCAACCAACTCGGAAACAAAAAATATCGATTCTATCAAACAGCTGTTCGCAGAGCTCCAAGAAGTGTTAGGCGATCGGCCAACCTCTCTGTTGATCTCGGGTTACCGAAATATACTCTCCAGTAATCTCAGCAAAAAGGAACGCGACCAAATCACCGCCTGGCTCAACCGGGAAGCCACTGACGATCCCAATTCGACCCTCATCAGCGATTGGCAAGCGACCCTAGCAATCGGACAATCGTATCGGCACCGAAACCGAACAGGGTCTGACAAGCCCCCGACTCGTATCAAAAAAAGTTCCCATCACACTTATCTGGAAAATCAACTTAGCCATGCAGAACTTTCGTTAACTTGGCGCATGCACCTGGCAAAAACAATTTTCGACCGTGAGAGAACCCGCATGCCTCTAACGACAGCAGCCGCCTGCCTCGATGTCTACAATCAATCCTTGTCTGCTACAGTCCCCCTTCCTGACGATCAACAGCGTTCGATGCTCGCCTTGATGATCTCCTCAGTTGATGAATCTGAGATACAAGAACTGTGGAAGCAATGGCGTGACAAGTGGGAAACAAGGTATCTGCATCCGGTCAGACCAAACAACAGCCGAAATCGCACGGTCACCCTCAATTCCATCAAAAATTCCAGCACCCTGAATTGCGCCCTGAAACTATACTTGTCGGCAGACAATAATAGCGAAGTCATTAATAAATTCTTCCGCTACCACGAGCAAAGCCTCGGCACCAATCGTCTGGCCCTTGCTCTATTGGTTCAATCGGACAATCCTGAACGGGCCGCCCGCCTGTTCCGCGCTCACTGGCTGACGATGGATGTCCACAGGGCAGATCGTTCACTCGTGGAATTCGATCAGGCTCTATCCGTCAATCTTCCCGCCTTGCTGGCATTACTGCCGCTGGAAAGCGAGAAATACACCGCCGAACTGATGCTGTTTTCACTTGCCGATGCCAAACCTCTTGAGAATGGAATAGAAACTCGCGAGGAACGTATGACACGTTTAGCTGCTCGTTACGAACAGACGAATACCAGTAACAGCACCCAGCGCAATCGGATGCTGGAAATTCTTTCTACCAGTGTTGGGGCGGCGCAAGTGGTTTCTGGCGCCATTGCCGAGCACTACCAAACACTCGACTTACTTTCGGCCGCACGCAATCATGACCAAAGACTCCTACAGCAGATGCTCCATGTGGTAGCCAAGCATTGTCGCAATCGATTTCGCGAAGGAGACCCAAAACCATGGGCAGATTCGATTCGAATATTCACTGGTCATTGGACAGACAATCAATACCAACTTCAACAGGCGATCCAGCCGTTAATCAATTGTGCTATAGAGTCCATTCAAAAAGATGGTAGCCATTGGCATTCTGAGCAGTCAGCCGCAATTGCCAAATCGCTGCGGAGCATCTTGTCTGGTCGTGACAACTTCTACTTGAATGAATACGAAAAATTCAACCAGCTACTACTGACAACCCACGCTCGGGCTGGCACGATTGACCAACTTGGTCCATGGCATCAATCTCTTTCGACCAATATGCAACACATGGTAGGTCGTCAACATCAGGGCGCTAGGATTTTTGAACTCGCTAGTGCGATATTCCCTGACCCAAACGACGAAAACCTTGACCAGCGGATCGAGATGGCATTCAATATGATGCAGGGTGCGATCAAATTGGGGTGGATCAGATGGAACGAGCATCAACCTTTCCGCGTCCATGGCCAGGCGGGCAGGACTTACGCCCATCATCTGGTCCACTATCATCTACTGGAAGAGCAGGAATTACTGCAGCATATTGAGCATATTTCTGAGAAACAACAATCGCACTTTTTATTGCTCGGTGACTTGGCAAGCTGGCTGCAAGATCTAAAAAAATACGACCCCGCAGCCAAGCTGTGGCAAGCGGCCATTGCCAAGACGGCAGACGGGCCGCCGGCCCAAAAAGCATTCTCCGAACTTCAACTGGTAGAAGTATTGAACCAAGCCGGTAAGCATGTAAAAGCTAGCAAACTTCTTGCCAACATCGATCAAAATAATGTCCCGGGCAGGTACAAAAGACAGTACACTAAGCTGAAAGCAATGATACAAGAGTCCACCAGCGGTCGAAAAAATAATAATTCATACTAAGGTGAGCGCATGTCTGAGCAACATGGAAGGATCGTTGCCTTTGTTGCCACCCTTCGGCAACGTGTGAATCGACACCGTTTGTGGACGGCTCTGGTCTGGACGGTTGTCGCCGGGGCAACTGCGACAGTGCTGATCGGATTGTGGTTTACTATCCCCGGTTATGCGATCCCTTGGCCCTATATCGCTTGGATTGCAGGTTTGGCAATCACTGGCGGCCTGGCCACATGGATCTGGCAACGTCTTTCATTCGATCATGCTGCTTCACTGGCAGATCGATTTTTCAGCCTTCATGATACGATTGCTTCGTATCTGCATTTTTCAAAATCGAACAAGCAGGACGGTTACTATGCACTGCAGGCCAACAAAACTTATCTGCAAGTTCGCCATCTCGACCCCAAGGACATCCGTTACCAGCCGCCCTGCCGGGCGATGCTCTTGGCAACCGGCCTGGTAGCCATCGCGGTGCCGCTGAGTCTCAAAAGCCCCTCCGATGCAGTGAAGCAACAACAGCTTCTAGAAGAGGTCATCTATCAGGAAACTACAAAAATCAACGAACAGTTAAAAGAAACGGTTGAAGAATTAAGTCTAGAAATTGAAGACCCGTTGGAAAAAAAATTAGTCAACCCAGACAAATTGCACAAATGGGTCGAGGAGCTTTCAGCTTCAAAGGATCAGAAGGAGGCATTGCGTCAATATGCCCGACTGGAACGCAAAATCAACGAAGCTCGGCTGGCCACTCAACGTAAGCGAGACGAGCAGCTATTAGATCAGGCTGCGAAAGAGTTGGGAATGGAGGAGCAAACCAAGGCGTTGGCCAAAAGTTTTCAACGGAAACAATATCATCAGGCTGATCAACTACTTGCCAGACAGCAACCGCAGACCAACAAGCCACTCAGTCAACAACGCCGCGAATTGGCCCATCTGAAAGCCGCCTCGCAGCGAATGGCGGCTGCCGCCCGATTGCATGCAGAGAAAAATTCGTCGACTGGTTCAAACCATACTGGCTCGAACCGTGCTAGCTTAAACCGTAAAGGGCAGCACGATCAGGCCTCCACTGGCAAGCTGGCAAATAGGGGCCAGCAGGCAAATGGCGGCAAACTGGCCCAAGCCATGGAAGATCTTGCCGAGGCTGTCGACCAGTTCGATGAATCTCTCCAACAGGCAGCTCAACAGGAATCACAACAGGGTGATTGCAGTGCCGAGCAAAAATCGAAATGCCAATCGTGTCAACAAAATGTTAACCGCGAGCTGAAGAAGCTACGTGATGGCTTGAAAATACTTGCCACCATGCGTCAAGCAGAAAAAAAGCTGATCCGCCTCTCGAAAATGTGCAGCAACTGCCAAAGTGGATTGTGCAGTGCTTGCCGCGATTGTCAAAGCCCCAACGCAGATGGCAAAAAAGCCGGCTGGGGATCGAACTCAGCTCGACGCGACACACAAAACGAGTTAAACGACAATGGCCAAACCATTCAACTCCAAGGCATCAAAAATAGCGGCCCGTCGCTCAAATCCGTGGAAGCAGCCGATGATGGCTCCGGAGTCGCATCGCGACAGACGACTCAACGCATCCGTGACTATAAAAAACAATTCGAATCGTTTGTCCAACGCGAGGATATTCCCGAACAAGTGAAGCAAGGGGTTAAACGATACTTCGAAATAATCCACCAAAATGACAGCTTAGGGGCGGTCGACAAATAATGTACGGATTTCTAGTTTTTACTCTCTGTCATTCTGAGAGAGAGAGGGCACCGACGCGCAGCGTTGGTCTAAGACCGAAGAATCTACTTAGGGCCGACTCAAAAATAACTTGGGCATTTTGGCGGGCTGTGGCTACGGCTTCGGGCGTCAGGCTGCATCGACGTATAAGCAATACGGGCACACTGCGCAGCAGGGTCGGCTTCGCCTTCCTTCGCTGCCTTGTCCTCGCCGCGCCAAAACACCCAATTTATTTATGAGCCAACCCTTAGCGGACCCCCTGAACTCAACGGAGAAAGGCCCCAATGAACCTGACGCAAAGTGATGCCCAGCAAGCCGCTGATCAATTTGTCAATAAGTTTCACCGCATTCGCGATGAAGTCGGCAAATTTATCGTCGGTCAGCAAGACATTGTTGAAGACGTTTTGTTAGCGATAGTTTGCGGGGGACATGTACTCCTCGAAGGCGTGCCTGGACTGGGAAAAACAGCGCTGGTCCACACCTTCAGTCGTGTGCTTGATTTGCAGTATCAACGCATTCAATTTACTCCCGACCTGCTACCAGCCGATATTGTGGGGACTCAGGTACTCATCGATCGCAATGGCAACAAACATCTGGATTTTCAGCCTGGCCCAGTGTTTTGCAACATCTTATTGGGAGACGAGATTAATCGGGCAACCCCAAAAACTCAATCGGCCCTGCTGGAAGCGATGCAAGAAAAGTCGGTAACGGTAGCTGGGGTAACTCACTCCCTACAACTTCCATTCTTTGTGCTTGCTACCCAAAACCCCATTGAGCAGGAAGGCACCTACCCCTTGCCCGAAGCGCAACTAGATCGATTCTTTTTTAAACTCTACATCGATCTGCCCAGCCACGACCATTTCAACGAAATCCTTAACCGCACCGGGGGTGTCAGCGAACCAGAGCTTGACATTGTGGCCACGGGAGAAGAAATTCTGTCCATGGGCCATACCTTACGTGAGATTCCCATCGACGGCCCTGTGCAAGACCATCTGGTTCGCATTGTGCGCAGCACCCATCCCAGCAGTGACGAGGCGCCAGAACCTGTACAAAACTTTGTCCGTCACGGAGCCTCGCCACGAGGAGCCCAAGCGATGCTCGCAGCAAGTCGCGGCCGTGCCCTCCTGGCAGGCAGATACCACGTATCACGTGACGATGTCAACGCGGTGGCAACCGCAGCCCTGCGCCACCGCATCATCCTTAGCTTCGAAGGCGATGCGGAGGGAATTCGTACCGATAAAATCATCGACGCGGTTGTCGAAAAATTGAGTTGAGTTACCCCCATGCTCACCGACCCTGCATTTATCCGTCGTCTCGATTCGCTCTACCTGCTGGCACGCAAGGTACTTGGGGGCTCCTTGCAGGCGGATCGGAAAAGTACCCAAAAAGGCACTGGCATCACGTTTGCCGATTATGCGGAATACTATTTCGGAGCCGATTATCGCGCAATCGATTGGCGCGTATTGGCTCGTTTCGATTCTCTAGTCATCAAACTATTCGAGCTCGAAGAAGATGCCACAGTCTACTTGCTTGTCGACTGTAGCCGATCGATGGAATCCAAGTTTCAATACACGTGCAAGCTTGCGGCTGCGCTTGGCTATATTGCCTTAAAAAGCCTGGATCGCCTGGCCGTCTACAGCCTGGCCGATACACTCACTCCCCTGCTCGACACCTGCCGGGGCAGTTCCAAAACTGTGCAATTTCTCAGTTCGCTAGAGTCTGCAGAATCACTTGGCACAGACACAAGCTTCGATACCTGTACCAAAGTTTTCCAGGCCAGGCATCGCCGCCGTGGATTGGTAATCGTACTGTCCGACTTCTTGTTTCCGACAGGTTTTCAAGAAGGCTTACGTTACCTCCAATTTCATAAGCATGATGTCTACTGCCTGCAAATCCAAGACGACATCGACACCCGCTGCGATTGGAAAGGTGACATCGACCTGGAATGCGTGGAAACCGGACAACATCGACACGTCACCATCACACCTCGTGAAGCTCAGGCCTACGAACAAGCTGTCATGCAGTGGAATGAAAACCTGCGTCGTTACTGCGTGCGCAACGGCATAGGGTTAGCATCCACTTCCACCGAACCTCCTTTCGAAGCCGTCATTCAAGACATCCTCCGGCGCGGAGGGTTGGTAGCGTGACGTTCCTGGCACCGACAATGCTGTGGTCGTTGCTGGCTTTGTTGCCGCTGGTAGCGATTTATTTTCTAAAAGTTCGACCACGCCAAAAATCGACTACCGCATTTTTTCTGTGGCAAAATGTCCTACAGGAAAAAAGTTCCTACAGTCTGTTTCAGCAACTGCGAAACTTTTGGTCTATGCTACTCATGCTCTTGGCCGCCACGGCCGTCTGCTTTGCGATGGGCCGACCCGAGTGGAGCGACGACCGACAAGATCTAATCATCCTCATCGACCGAAGCGCCTCGATGGGGGCTCTCGAAGGTCGATCCACCAGGCTCGATCTGGCCAGGCAAATGGCCACCCAAGTGATCGAAGGCCTCAACGGCAGTCAACTCGCCTCCATTGTCACCGTCGGTCAGAACATCACATTCCTTTCCCATCTAACCGACAACCCCCGTGAACTATTGGATGCCGTCGCTCGAGTGGTCCCTTCAGACGAAATTTTTAACTGGAATGCATTACACAACTTGAAAACTCACAGCAGCCAATGGCAACACTCCCACCGAGTCATTTTAATCAGCGACGGTAATTTTGGCGCGCACGAACTGCCCAAACACATTGAACTATTGAAAATCGGCACACCGCAAGAGAACATTGGTCTGGTGGCAGCCGACATGGCTTATCTCCCCAACAGTGAAAACCGTCTAGCGTTCTATTATCAGATTGCTTCTTCCTTTAACCACGAACAAAAAATCGACCTGACGGTTTCCCACCTCGATCCCTCCGGCAGTGAACAACTCAAGAAAGTGATACCACTCACCATAACGCCAGGCATTCAGGCACCGGAAGTTTTTACTCTTGACGACGCTCAACCTGGCCATTGGGTCGCAAGATTAGACATCCATGATGCACTCGAAAGCGACAACCTTGCCTACTTGTCTGCCAACCAACCACCTCCGATACGGGTTGCCGTAGATGCGTCCGATCCGTTTTTCCTTGAACACAGTGTGCTGGCATTTTCCCAAGGGAAAAATTTGCTGACACTGGTAACTTCACGTGCACAAGACATTTCGTCCAGTGAAACCGATTCAAGTGCGCAACCTCAAACCGCCAATAACCCCCACATCACTTTGGTGAAAGGCGCCACTCCAGACGCGACCTTGGCCATCATCTTTCAACCAGAAGGCAACAGTCCCTGGTGGAGCCATCTTGGCAGCGAAGTAGAAACCGGAACCCCACGGGTGATCGCTGAAGGCCATCCTGCACTTCGGCATCTCGACCCAACAACGATCAGTTTTGTCGGGGCGCGCCAACTCACTCCCAGCGAGGGAGCCCAAGTATTGGTTGCTGATGAGAATGATTTGCCACTGATCTACAAAGCAACCAGAAGTGGACGCTCCGTGGTGGTAGTAAACATCGACCCACTTGAGGCGGAATTTTATTTTAGCGCCTGGTTTCCAGTGCTTGTCCATTCGGCCGCCACACACTTAGCAGGCCGTGAAATACCGCTGGCAGCCTCTTATCGGCCTGGAGATGCCATTCCCATTCCTGGTGCGAGCGAAGAGAGCGTCTCTCAATTCTATCGGGTCGATCCACAGCCTAGTGACGAACGGCCCGGCGACGGTAGACTCCCTAAATCTACTTCGGAAAAATCTGACGTTCAAGGCAAGTGGTTGTCGGCAGTAGATCGAATCGGTTTCTATGAAATCATAAGTGCCTCGGGGAAATGGCCCGTAGGGGTTAGCCTGTTGGCCAGCGAAGAAACTGTACTGACGAATACAAACGCGGAAAATACCATCAAGCCTCTCCGTCGAGGCCATGCGCCTGCTTACCTGCTGACAGTACTAGCCATTGCCGTGTTGACGATTGAATCGCTCCTATATCACCGCCGAAAGGTGGACTAAGCGATGTGGGAACTGGTATCACTTCACCCTTTGGGGTGGCTGTTGGCGCTGGTCGCGATGATGATCGGGCTGCGCTATAGTCTGGTCGATCGACCACGCTGGCTATGGGGACTTTCCTCCGTGTTTCGAGCATTGTCGATCGGCTGCTTGGTGATCGCCCTCTGCCGGCCGTTTGCAGCGGACGAAAGCAACCAACTTCATGTCAATTTTCTTGTCGATATCTCTCAATCGGTTGACCTTGAGGGCATTCGGCAAGTCTTGCCACAAATCGAAACCTGGATTGAGGGGCTTCGCCCAGGTGACAGCTGGCATCTCTTTGCCATCGGCAATGGGGTCCGACAATTCCAATCAATTGATGCCCTCCGCGCGATGCTCGACCAGTGGCAAACTGGAGTCGCCGACGATCAATTTCGCAGTGCCACCCAGATTGCATCCGCACTGCTTGCAACTCGGTTGTCCTTTCCTGCCGGCAAATATCGACGCATCGTATTGTTGAGTGACGGCCTGGAGACCAAAGGCGATCTGTCTGATTCTCTCAAACAATTGGGAGAGGAGGGCATCGACGTTCTCATGCGGCCGCTTGCCGGCCTTGCAGCGACCGAGGCAGCCGTACTTGCTATCTGGCCCTCATCCCAAGAGACCTATTACGGCGAAATTTCACGTTTGGGTGTCCAGCTGGCTGCCAATCGTTCCGTCCACGGCACCCTGCGGATTATTCACAAGGGGGTTTCGGTCCAACAACAGGAAATCGACCTCAAGCCGGGCTCAGACAACCGATTCTATTTCGAAGTCGCGATGCACACACCAGGAGATAGTGTTTGGACTGCGGAATTGATCCCCGACGAAGATCACTTCCCCATTAACAATCAATCTTCCTGTACGATCACGGTTCGCGGACGTCCACGCGTACTTTTATTGCACGAAGATACCAAAGAGATGCGATCGTTCACTCGAGCCTTGAGGAAGCAAGAAATCGATACCGAAGTCCGCGGATTGCATGGACTCCCCGAGTCGCTGTCCGGGATGGCAGCATTTGACGCAATCGTATTGGCCAACCTGCCGGCAACCATGCTTTCTCCTGCACAAATGCAGATGATTAAAAGTTATGTCACTGACCTGGGAGGCGGATTGGCAATGTTCGGTTCGGAGAATAGCTTTGGCCTGGGAGGTTACTACAAGACGCCAGTCGAAGATGTACTGCCTCTGGTTTCTCGATATGAAAAAGAAAAGGAAAAACCTTCTCTCGCGATGGTGTTGGTGATCGATAAGTCGGGCTCCATGTCGGGAATACCCATTCAACTAGCTCGGCAGGCAGCCAAAGCGGCGGTCGAACTTTTGGGACCACGCGATTCCATTGGTGTGGTTGGCTTCGATGGCCAACCCCAGGTGATTTGCGAAATGATCAGCGCCGCCGAAGTAGACTCAGTCCAAGCCTCCATCGATTCGCTTGCCGCTGGCGGTGGCACCTACATGTACCCAGCCATGGTCGTAGGGAAAGAAATGCTCGAAAATACGCCGGCAAAAATTCGGCACATGATCTGTCTGAGCGACGGCCGTACTCAACCGGCCGACCATGAATCCCTGGCGGAAGAAATGGCCGATGCAGGGATCACAATTTCAACCGTTGCCTTAGGCTCAGCAGATCAGCAACTGATGTCGCTGATCGCCGAGATTGGCCGAGGCCGATATTACGAAACCAACGACCCTGGCAATGTGCCGCAGATTTTTACTAAAGAAACCATGCAAGCTACCAAGAGCGCCATCAAGGAAGACCTTTTTGGATCGGTACCAACGACCGATCATCCATTGCTCAGCGGCTACCACGATGTTGATTTACCCTTCACACTTGGATATGTGATGACCGAGGTCAAACCGACCGCGCAACTGCTGCTGGCAGTCGAAACCGGCGACCCTCTCCTGGCAGTAGGTCGCTACGGCCTCGGCAATGGCCTGGCCTATACCAGCGACTTGACGGAAAAGTGGGGTGGTGAATGGCTCGCATGGGACGACTGTGGAAAATTCTGGGGACAAGCCCTACGCGCCATCATGAGAAAGAATTCAACTGAAGGACTACAGATCTCCACCAGACAACAGGCGGATGGTTGGCATCTCGATATACATCGCAGCCAACCCAATGCGTCTCCCATCAATGGAATTGCTTGGGATGCGGCATTGTTGGATGACCGTGGAAACAATCAAGCAATAGCAGTCAAGGAAGTTGGTTTAGGCCGCTATCAGACCTCCATTGCACCAACCATCCAGCAACGGACAACCCTACGCCTCCGTGACAAAGATTACGATATAACTAAACTGCTGCACTTCCATCAAACCTATCCGGTCGAATATCGGCTCGGCCAAGATCTGCCCGCAGCAATTGCATCTCTCCCCAAAGCTCCTGTCGAAACGGTAGTCCTCAACATCACACCTGCTCGACGCCTCCGATCCACCGCAAACTATGCCTACTTCGCCGCACTCGCCAGCTTGCTGCTAAGCATATTCTTCAGGCGATTGTGAGACGATTCCCCAGCCGCAAGCAACGGGAAATGGACCCACAGAGATTCAAACAGACCGTTCAGACTGTGGCCTTCAGTCTTTATCTCCCGGCAGTAGCGGGAACCGTTTGTTGGGAACTCGGGCGGCGGTCATCATCTTCTGCATGTGGGCAATGCGATCGGGGTATTCCTTGGCCAGATCATGTTGCTCGGCGATATCGTCTGCCAGGTTGTAGAGTTCGACATGCCTATTGCCTTGGTGAATTTTTTGACGAACTGCTTTCCAATCGCCTACCCGAATTGCCTGCTGGCCTCCGTAGGCGGGAAATTCCCAGTAGAGGAAATCGTGTATCTTCTGCTCACCTGTGTCCAGCAGGGTTGAGGCAAAGCTGAGACCATCGGTCTCTGATGGGATAGGGATGTCGGCGATATCGCAGAGAGTGGGCAGGAAATCCCAAAAAGCCGACGGTAGTTTACTCGTTTCACCGGCAGCGATTTTCCCTGGCCAGCGGGCAACCAATGGCACGCGAATGCCGCCTTCATAAACCGAGCCTTTGCGCCCACGAAAAGGTCCGGCGGAATCAAAATATTTAGAATCGGATCCTGCCAACCGATCGTAGGTAGGTCCATTGTCACTGGTGAACAGGACAATGGTATTACCGTCGAGGCCGAGATCCTTAACTCGCTGGGTTATCTGTCCAACTGCGTCATCCATGTGCGTAACCATGGCTGCGTAGCCAGCACGGGGAAAAGGATGTTGAATGTAGCCGCGGTGCACATACTCCTCTTCGGGAATTTTTCCCTTGTATTTGGCAAGCGATTCTTCCGGCACTTGGATGCCCAGATGTGGAATCACAAAGGGCAGATAAAGAAAGAATGGGCCATCTTTATTTTCTTCAATGAACTCAATCGCGACTTTGGTAAACTGATCTTGTGAGAATGTTTTACCGTAGAGAGTGCGATCGTTACCTGGTTGGATTTCTTTCAATCGATTGCGGTAAAGGAATCGAGGGTAGTGGTTGTGGGCGTGTCGCTGATCGTTGTAACCGTAGAAGAGATCGAAACCTTGCAGGTTCGGTTCGCCGGAGGTGCCGAAGTGGCCCAACCCCCATTTGCCGGCCGCTGCAGTGGCGTAGCCTGCTGCCTGGAGCAACTTGGGAAACGTTACCGCATCTACAGGTAGTGGATTTTGACCTGGGAATTCCCAACCGAACTTCGCCTTCAAATGCTTCAACTCCTTGGGAACACCGTTGTTACGCGTCACTGCATGTCCCGAGTGCTTGCCGGTCATCAATATGCAGCGTGCTGGAGCACAAACGGGCGCGCCACTGTAAAATTGAGTGAATCGAAGCCCTTCTGTGGCAAGGCGATCGATGTTCGGAGTGCGGATGATCTTCTGGCCATAACAGCCCAACTCTCCGTAACCCAAATCATCGGCCACGATAAGAATGATATTCGGCTTCTGGCTTTCGCTGGCAGTTGCAGCCATGCCCTTGGTGTCTACGACAACGACCAGTGCGCCAGCAACGATAAGATAGAGAGGGCTTAACAACAGAGTGAATGATGGGTGTGGTTTGATCATAAAACTGAATGGTGGTTTGAGATAATGAGGTCAGACGTCGCTCAAACGTGTCGATGCAGCCCAGGCAGTCGATAAATACCTGTGTCAAATTGGCCCACGGGTACTGTTTGGCACCTGGGTACTCCTTAGGCATTGGCAAGTACGTTGACGCCCAACGTATCTAGCGTTTCAGAGACAGCAACTAACAAATTGCGAACATCGCCAGGGTAGAGCCGGCCAATGGAACCGATGCGAAAACAATTGGCGTCGCCAACTTTACCTGGATAGATGATAAAACCCCGATCGCTCAATTGACCGTAGAAGGCCTCGAAGTCGAATTTCGTATCATTGGGATAATGAAACGAGGTGATGATAGGACCTTGATCGGCTGGAGCCACATAGGGCAGGAACCCGAGTTTGGTCATACCCTCAGTCAGAACGCAATAGTTCTCAGCGTAGCGCCTGCCACGACCTTCAACCCCGCCTTCCTCGTGGAGTTCTCTAATTGCTTGACGAAATGCCAAGATCGTATGGGTCGGTGGGGTAAAACGAAACTGTCCATTTTTTTCCAGACCGCGAACCTGGGAGAGGAGGTCGAGGGCAACACTGCGTGCCCAACCGGACGTTTCTTCCAGCGCTTCGCGTCGAGCCAGCACAAATGCGAATCCGGGCACTCCTTCGATGCACTTGTTTGAAGAAGATACGAGATAATCGATCTTGGCTTCTTCGAGATTGATCGGAATCGCGCCGAAGCTGCTCATTGCATCGACAAAGTAGCGTTTACCAGCGGCTTGCACCACTGCCCCCACGGCCTCAACTGGATTCATGACGCCCGAAGTTGTTTCGCAATGGCAGATCGAGACGTGTGTGATCGAAGGGTCGGCAGCAAGTGCCTCTGCCACCCGGATTGGGTCGACTGGGACGTTCTCTGGAAAATCGATTGCTTCCATTGCGATTCCCAAGGCTTCTCCCAAGTGAATGAGTCGCCGTCCATAGGCACCGTTCACTGCGACCAGAACTTTTCCATTAGATGGTACGGTCGAGGCCAGCACTGCCTCAAGACTAAACGTGCCGCTGCCTTGCATGAGTATCGCGGTGTAATTCTCAGTCGAAACACCTCCGAGGGCCACCAGTTCGTCGCGCACTTCTTGCACCAATGTGATAAATTCTTTATCACGTGAGCCAAAATCACGCAACATGGCTTCCTTCACCGTGGCGCTTGTCGTTAAAGGTCCTGGAGTGAAGAGCAGTTTGTCTTGAGCAGGCAAGTCGGCATTTAACTTCGAATCTTTGGTCATAATCGAATTTATTGGAAAAAGGGTGTAACGGTTTAGACACTAGTGCTTTGTCAAACTTATCTTTTTGGGTAGACACAAAAATAAACCTTTGCCCTGCCATTACTTATGGCTGCGGCTACCCCAAAAGTAAGGCTTGACCAGATACTAAGTTGACTCAAACGGCTGACTCAGTCAAACACTTGGATCTTCATCTTCTTGATACGGATTCGGCTGCCTTGATGGTGACATTGGATGGCAATGTGGCCCGCCCGGTCGACTGGCAGCGAATCGGTCTGAGCCACCGTCACCCCGTTCACTCGAATCGTGCCATGACGCCCGCGAACCAAAATTTGTAGCGGGTACCATGTACCAGCCTGCATGGGCGTACAACAGGCCCGACGATGGTTGTAGATGCTTCCGGTTGGATTATTGCTCGATGGATTGTCTTCGATCTGAATTTCGAATCCTCGATCACTCGGGAGCGACTTGAAACGCAAAAAGATGCCACCATTGCTTCCGGGCATGGTCTGGACATAGGCCCTCCACTCAAAGTTGTGGTATTCCTTCTCTGTGGCAAGATAGCCGTTGCCGCCATCTGCGGTCAAAACTTCGTTCTCAACTCGCCACAAGGCATCCCCATCGATCTGCTTCCATCCGGTAAGATCATTGCCTTGGAATAATGGCCGCCACTCTTTCTCTGTACCCGGCAAGCGTTTCACGCGAACATGGCGGTACTCGACCGGTTTGCTGCAGTCCTGAAATCCAAGAAATCCCGCCCGTGGCCGGTAACGGAGCATCGGGTCATCCCGCATGTCCACATCCTGAACGAGTTGGCCGTTGACCGTCACGGTAAGTTGCGGGAAGTCGCACCGGATTTCTACATTGACCCACTGGCCTACTAAACCGCTCAAGCAGTTTGGTGGCTGAGCGCCGAAAATACCGCCCGTCGAAGTAAACGTTGGTCGACTCCTAGTCGTGTCATCGGACAATTTGACAAGTATTCCGACAGCCGATGCTCGACCGTGGAGCGGTGCGTGCAGGAAAACTCCTCCGT
>JBDOMT010000325.1:0-18235 GCA_039831705.1 Pirellulales bacterium
GCTGCCCGTTGAGCGCCTGGGAAGTCGGACGAGGTTGGGTCGGGCGTCTATTTTCGGGTGGAATTTGTTCCAGCGTAGTCGTGGCGGCGGGAATCTCCTTTGGCTTCGAGGAACTCGCGACCACGCAATCGGTCGTCTGCCCGGATATACCCTGTGTCTTCGTGTCGCTTGCCTTTGTGTCGCTGGCGATTTCCGTGAGGGACTCCGTAGCCGATCCCAGGGCCGTGATCAGTTCGGCGATGGTCGGATACTGAAACATCTGGGCGGGAGTAAAAACCAAACCTATTTCAGCCGCGCCAGCGGCAATTTCCAAGCTTTGGATCGATGCGCCTCCCAATTCAAAGAAGTTATCGTTCCTGCCGACCTGATCGAGACTCAGCACGTCGGCCCAAACTTCCGCCAAAGCAATTTCCTGGTCGCCATGCGGAGCGTAGTACTCCACTTGCAATGTGGGCCGTGACGTGTCGGGAGTGGGCAACGCCTGGCGATCCACCTTGCCCGCCCGGTTGAGCGGAAATTCCTCCAGCGTCATGAAAACTGCGGGCAACATATAGTCGGGCAGTTGTTGCCGCAGGAATTCGCGCAACTGGCTGACATTGGGTGGTGGCTCTGAAACGATCGTATAGGCCACCAACTGCTTGTCACCGTTTTGCGCGCCCACCGGACGCGCAACGACCACCGACTGACGCACCTGGGGGTGCCGATCGAGGTGAGTTTCGATCTCGCCTAACTCAATTCGGTAACCGCGTATTTTTACCTGGAAGTCGAGTCGACCCAGCAATTCAATATGACCATCAGGACGATAGCGGGCCAAATCGCCGGTGCGGTAAGCTCGGTCGCCGGTGCAGGAAGTGGGGGCATCCGGTTTTTCTCGAAATGGATGCGGAATGAATTTTTCCGTGGTCAATTCAGGCCGATTCAAATAACCACGGGCCAGGCCGTCGCCGGCGATGAGCAATTCTCCTGGAACCCCTACCGGAACTGGTTGGCAGTGCTGGTCGACCAGGTATAGCTGGGTGTTATCGATGGGCCTGCCAATCAGTACGGGGCCAGACTCAGGTTGCATCAATTGCACGGCTGACCAGATGGTAGTTTCCGTTGGCCCGTACATGTTCCACAGCGTGCCGCACAGCGGCAGCAAGCGGTCGGCCAGATCGCGTGGCAAGGCTTCTCCGCCGCAAAGAATTTTTAATTTTTCATCACCTTGCCAACCCGCTTCGAGTAGCATACGCCAGGTCGCTGGAGTGGCTTGCATCACCGTAGCACCACTACTCGTGAGCGCCTGGCTCAGTTGCTGACCATCGGCGCTCACCTCGCGATCGACCAGAACCACCTGGGCCCCCGTGGTCAGAGGCAAATAAAACTCTAACACGGAAATATCAAAGCTGAGGGTGGTAACCGCCAACAATCGATCGCTACTGGTCAGACCCGGCTCACGCCGCATCGACTGCAGGAAGTTGACGACCGCGCAATGGGGAACTTGCACGCCCTTAGGCCGACCGGTCGATCCGGAGGTGAAGATAGTGTAAGCCAATTGCTGGCTATCGAGCGACAAATCGAGATTTTCAGAACTCTCCTGGGCGCTGGCTTGCCAAGTGAATGGTTCATGAGCATCTCCCAAGCCCTTCTCAGAGTTCTCTTGGGAGCTATTATCTTCTGGGTTCCCATCCAAACACAAGACCTGCCCAGAAAACGGTGGCAAGGTCTGACGCAAAGCTGGTTGTGTCAGAACCACCTCCACAGCGCTCTCTTCGAGCATAGTCGCCATGCGGTCGGTAGGCGTACCGGGAGCCAGCGGTACGTAGGCACCGCCCGCTTTATGGATCGCCAATATGGCTTGCAGCATCTCCAGCGAAGGCTCGATGAGGAGTCCGACATGCCGATTGGGACCAACCCCTTCAGCTACCAATAGTCGAGCGAGTTGATTGGCTTGACCGTTTAGTTGATCGTAAGTCCAATGCCGTTGGGCCTGGCTGGCAGCAACTGCCGCAGGTGTTTCCAAGGCTCGTTGCTCGAACAATTGATGCAGCAATAACGCGTGTGGATAGTCGGCTTCGGTTTGATTCCATTCGACCAGCATTTGCTGCCGCCACGATTCGCTGAGCATTGGTAACTCGGCAATCGGCAAGTCCGGATGATCGGTAATGCTCTCCAGCAACGTTTGGAAATGTTCTGCCATGCGGGCGATGGTGGTCTCATCGAACAGATCGGAGTTGTATTGCAAAGCGGCAGAGAGGGAATCGCCCACACTGAGCATCATCAGAGTCAGGTCGAAAGCCGCGCCTTGTTGGCCTAAGGCAAACGGCTGCAGACCCAGCGTGGCTGGATCGGACGACCGGTCAGATGACCCGCCAGACGATTCACCCTCCGCCTCATCGGCAATGCCCTGCCGTGGTTTATCCCAGGCGAACGATACCTGAAACAGGGGCGAACGACTGGGATCGCGGGGCGGTTGCAACCGTTCAACCAGTAGCGGAAAAGGAAAATCTTGGTAGGTCAGACCGTCAAGAACCGTTTGTCGCACCTGCCGTAGAAATTCTCGAAAAGATCGATCGTCTTGCAAACGACCACGAAATACGACCGGGTTGAGGAAGTAACCGACCAGAGATTCGAATTCAGCCCGGTTGCGGCCAGCAGTCGGTGAACCGACCAGGATATCTTGCTGGCCCGACCAGCGGTAAAGAAGCACCTGAAAGGCTGCCAGTAAAGTCATGAAAGGCGTCGCCTTTTCAGACTGGGAAAGCTCAAACAATCGACGCGACAATGTATCCGGCAATTTGAACAAATACGACTTACCCTGATAGGTCTGCAGCGGAGGCCGCGGTCGGTCCAGGGGCAAATCCAGATTGGGAAGTTCGCCCCCCAATTGCTCACGCCAGTAATTCCATAGACGTTCTCCGGCCGATCCCTGGAGCATCTCTTCCTGCCACTGGACAAAACTGAGGTAGGAATATTTTAGCTCAACCAGGTTGGCTTCTGTTGCTGGCGCCCTTTCCGTGTATACGTTGGCCCGATAGAGCTGCTGCAATTCGTCAAACAACAGATCGAACGACCAGAAATCGGTCACGATGTGGGCAGTCGTAAAGAGCAACACACCGGTGGGGCCTTCACGCTGGAGCAACTGGATGCGGAATACGGGGCCCTGCTGCAGATCGAAAGGCCGATTGGCCTCTTGCTGCAGCCGCTGTGGGAGTTGCTGCCACGACATGCTCCGTGCATCGATCTCTTCCAACGGCACCTCGCAATCGGAATGTATTTGCTGCGTAGACAGTCCTCCCAAGGTTGCAAAGGTTGTGCGCAAAGCCGCATGACGCTGGATCATCGTATGGAAGGCTTGTTGCAACGCTTTGCGGTCGACATCGGTGCGAATGTGAGCGGCATACATAATATTGTAAGCCGCACTCTTGGGATCCATCTGGTAAAGAAACCAGAGTGCCCGCTGTCCGTACGAAAGGGGTTGCCCATGGGAATGGGTCTGCGCCGCGTGCTGTACAGAGGTTTGTTCGCGAGTTTTCTGCTGCAGCATTTGCGCCAGCAGTTCACGCTTTTTTACCGCCGAAAGCTCGGAGCTTGGTTCAGTTGTGTCGCTCATGAGGTAATATCATGCGGACGGTGTCCGCAAGCTAAGTGGTACTATTTCTGGTTTAATTTCTAATACCGATAGGTTAACATTCCTGTACGGACTCAATTACTACCGGCTGAATTCGTGGATTTCTGGAAATTCCGTGAGCTCCCCTTCACTCACAAGGGTGGCACCGACAGTCGTTCGAAATAGACATTGCCAACGAGCATACTTACTCGAACGACTGTCGGTGTGGCGTAGCACAAGAGGCCTGTAACCTCTACATCCTCCTGTGCTACGCCACACCGACACTGATTCGAACACATCTCTCTTGCCAAAGAACCGATCTGCGAACCAGTGTCGGTGCCACCCAAAAAACATCAATACACATAATTTTGCTTAGTATCTTGTGCCGGAACTGCACGAAACTTGTTCCGGTTTACGGTTGGTTTAAAGGCTTTCAGTCAGTTTTTTTCTGTAGTTGGGCCAATAAGGCATCGACTTCGGCGTCCGACAGGTTGTCCAGATTTGCCAGAGTTTTGGCAGCCTCGTCATCGGTTATCGCTGGACTGGCGTTAGCTGTCGACTCGGCGTGTCCGTTGCTGCCCGATCCATGGCTGACGGATTGGCCACCGATTAGCAGTCCGACTGGCACCACCGGAGTGATCGCATCGAGGCTGGATAGCTGTCCGCTAACCGCAACGGAGAGCTGGGCAATGCTGGGATTTTGCAACAGATCAGCAACCGGAATCACGACATCCAGGCTAGCCTGGACTTGGTTGCGTAATTCAACTGCCATCAGTGAATCGATACCGAGATGGTTGAGCGGCTCGTCGGGATCGATCTGGTCGGCAGCAATACGAAGCACACGCGAAAGTTGATCGGTTAGAAATCCACTCAGCATTCCAAGCCGATCCTCTTCTACGGCAGCCATCACAGAGTCACGGGAGATTTCAGACTTCTGGTCGGGCCCAAATGTCCCTTCAGCTTCAGCTCCAGACCCATCATCGGATCGGGATACTTGAGAACCGGACTCCGTTTGCTGTCGGCACAGTTGGGCGAACAGAGACGAACGGGCCGCGTGCGGATGGAATTGGCTCCAGGTGGACCAGTCGGTTGGCAGCACGGCAGTCTGGATCGACTCTTGTTCAAGTAACTGCTGCATTGCGGCCAGGCCTTGGGCGGGGGCAAAAGCAAACATTCCCTGCGGCGCGAAACCTCGTCCCGTTTCACGCTGGCTGCGGGCAACCATACCGACTTCATCCCAGAATCCCCAGTTGATGCCCAACGCCACCATTCCGAGCGCACGTCGATGGTGCGTGAATGCATCCAAAAATGCATTGGCGGCCGCGTAACTGGCTAGCATGGGTGAGCCTAGCAGCGAGGCGCCGGAAGAAAAATTGACGAAAAAATCGAGCTGTGACGCTGCCAGTGCCTGGTGCAGATTCCAAGTGCCGGCCACTTTGGGGCGGACAACTTCACGTAGCTGTTCTGGCTGCAACTCGACCAATGGACTTGCCTCGACAACTCCAGCCGTATGAACCACTCCCCTTACAGGGGGCAAGCCTTGCTGTTGCAAATTCGCCAGCAACTGCTCGAGTTGTTCCCGATCAGCCACATCGCACGCTGCCACCGTCACCCGCGCGCCACTTTTTTCCATCGCACCAATCGCTTCGATGCGAGCCCGCTGATTGGGATCATCTCGTGCTTCCTGGCTCCAATGGGCCCGTGGTGGTAAACCCCGACGACCAATCAACACCAACTGTCGAGCCCCCTGCTCAACCATCCAGTGTGCCACTTGCAAGCCGAGATCACCCAAACCACCGGTGATCAGGTAGCTGGCATCGGTTCTCCAACGTAGTGATCTTTCACTCCGAAATGGTAGTGATCTTTCACTCGAGGATGCCCTGTTCGAATAATTTTGTTGCCGCTTGGGAACCAAGCGGGCCGCATAACGTTGGCTCCCACGGTAAGCCAACTGGCGTTCAGCATCGGGGGAGACTATTTCCGCTGCCAACCACTTTGCCATTTCATCGGCAAGCTCCACATCACCAGCAGACAGACTTGGATCCAAATCGATCAGACCACCCCACATAGTGGGTAGTTCTTCTGCCAGAACACGTCCCAATCCCCACAGGGAGGATTGAATCAAACCGGGAACTTGCGCACACTCCTCAACCGGCTGAGCGCCTTGGGTAATCAGCCAGAATTTTGGAGACCAAACCTTAGACGCAGAGCTGCCGACCTGAGTGATCGCTCCGACCATTTGTCGCACACTCTCACAGGTCAATCGATGGGCTTCTTCGATGCGTTCTGGATTGAGCTGGTCGGCTGGAGCCGTGTCGAGGCTCCACAAATGAATGACACCCTCCAGGCCAACACCCTCCAGGCCTGCCTGCTGGTTGCTTCGCAATTCTTCAACCACCCGTGGCAAATCTTCTGGCTGAGCCGGATCGACCTGATATTGGTGCTCGTCTATCCGCGCATAGCGATCGCCCGCATGCACAACCGTGCACGAATGGCCCGCGGACTGCAATTGTTTGCGGAGGGCGACTCCCACTCCGCACCGGTCGGCCAGAATCAACCAGTGCCCAAGGGCGGCCGGTTCAGAATCGTGCGCGTCCGACCGTTGCGACTCAAGCATCTCAGACGATGCACTGCAAGCTCCGTTTTGCCCAATCACCACCCCTTGGGGACAACACGTCACCACCCCTTGGGGAACGCCCGCTGAATTACCAGTAGGATCTGTGGCGGGCAGCGTGACCGCTTGCGAATAACCACATTGCTGCAACAGCTCAAGCCATTGGTCCGGACCAATCAGCGGGTAGTCAGGGCGCAATTGGGTGTCGGTAAAGCGCCACCATCCGGTGGTCAAACCAAAAGTCAAATCAAGCCAGCGTCCGGGCCGCATCCCTTCCAGTAGAATCACCATTCCTTGAGGAGCGAGCAGGCCACGAATATGGGTCATCGTCTCTTTCAAATCGCGGGTGGCATGCACCACATTGGCCGCCAGAATAAAATCGAACTGGCCGGCCGCGAAACCTTGATCTTCCGGGGCAACTTCGATATCCAGCTCCCCGTAACGGAGAAACGGAAATTGGGCGAATTTTTGCTGGGCGGCTTGGGTGAAAATTTCGGAGACATCGGTGAAGATGTATTCCGTGCGCTCGACGGGTAAGCGCGGCAGGATCTGGGCAGAGGTCCCCCCGGTACCGCCGCCGATTTCTAGAATTTTTATCGACCGATCCTTGGGGATCTGGTCGAATGCCTGCAACAACGATTCCTCCATCAACGTGTTGAGGGCATGGGCGAATGGTGAATCGTGGTATAATTTTTCCACCATCGTGGAGGAACCGTTGGGGAATAGCAGTGCTACCGGATCGGTCTGACCTTCCAGGACACCCGCCAATTGACGCCCACATTGGCCCAGCAAGGTAAGCTCGGCGCTGCATTCTGTGTATTGGTTTTGCAGCAACGATCCGATCAGCTCAGGATCGGGTGGCGCGGTGACTTCCGGTACCACTTGCCAGACAGTGTCCGTTTCCCTCCCCGTCCTGCCCTGCCCCGTCCTGTCCTGCCCTTTGCGGTCCTGGCCTTTCTCCTGCAACAGGCCATCCTCGGCCAGAAACATCAACAGACGTGCAAACAGTTGCCCGTGTTGGGGGACAACGCCCAATTGGTTTGCAAGTTCCGTTGCGGAAAAAATTTCGTCAGGGGTTGGCGACCAACCCAGGCTGGTCAAGGCCGTTCGTGCATATGCTCCACACAAACGGTCCAAATCCCGACTGAATTGCACGTATCGTGGCAGCTCCATTTGTGCCCGCACTCGGTCTGCTTCGGGTTGTACGCAAGTAGACAACAGCTCCGGCGCAGGTAGGCCCAGCGGAGCCCGTGATGGCAGAGCTTGATCGAGGCGCGACCTGGGTTGCCACTGCAACTGGTAATACCAAGGTTCAAGCGACTCAAGCCCCGTCAATTTGTTATGTGTTGATTCGCCATTCGTTGATTCGCCATTCGTTGATTCGCCATTCGTTGATTCGCCATGCAACGGGCCCTTCGGTAAAAAACCATTCTGCTGCGGACCCTTTGGCCCTGGATTTTGCGGTTGCGGGACGACCGATTCACCACCCATTGAGGCCGTATCCAGCCAGTAACGCTGTCGCTGAAAAGGATAGTGGGGTAATGCCAGCTTACGCCGCAGGTAGTCTTGATCGAAGCCCTGCCAATCGACCTGAACACCGCGCACATAAAGATTGGACAGGCTCTTGAGTAACTGCTCCCAATCGCCACGGCCCTGCCGCAAACTGGGCGTCCAGAGCTGCTTTGCGTCTTGCAAACAACGGCGTCCCGAAGCGGTGAGAATGGGATGAGGCCCGACTTCAAGAAACACGTTCACGCCCTGCTTTTCCAGTTGTCGCATGCCATCGGCAAAACGGACCGTTTCGAGCACATGGACCCGCCAATAGTCGGCCGTGGCAATTCCACTGGTCACTTCACGACCGTAAAGATTCGAGACGATCGGGATGCTCGGTTCGGTATAGGAAACCTGGCGACAGATCTGCTCAAACTCTGCCAACATCGGTTTCATCAACTCGGAATGAAACGCATGCGACACGGTCAATTGTTTGGCCCGGACTCCGTCTGCCTGCAGGGCACTGACCACCGCGTCGACCACATCCTCGGCACCAGAAACTACCGTTTGCGCCGGATCGTTGACCGCGGCGATCGAAACGCCTGGCTGTCCACAGCGCTCAATCGCCCGGGCGACTCGCGCTTCGCTGGCCAGAATGGCCACCATCCGGCCCGTTCGTGGCAGTGCCTGCATCAGACGACCGCGCTCGGCAATCAAACGGAGTCCGTCCTCAAATCGGAAGACACCGGCAACACAAGCGGCCACATATTCTCCCACGCTATGGCCCATCACCATTTGCGGTTGAATTCCCCACGACTTCCACAACTGGTAGAGTGCGTACTCCACCGCAAACAGAGCCGGTTGGGTGTAAGCCGTTTCGTTCAATGGCGAGAGTTTCTGATCTTGGGCATAGAGGACTGATAGCAGTGACTGTCCCAACGTGTCGCCCAAAAACTCGTCGCACTGGTCCAGCACCCGGCGAAAGGTGGGCTGGGTTTGGTAGAGTTCCAGTCCCATTCCCACGTACTGGGAACCCTGGCCGGTAAAAAGCATCGCCAGTTTCGGCGGCTGCTGGTCATCCACTTTGCCCAGTTCCAGGCCAGCCTGTCGGTTGCTATCCTGAGCAGCCGCTAAGCACCTGCGGGCCTCGTCTCCCGTACCGGCGGCTAGCGCCAAACGGTATCCAAAATGGGTTCTTCCCACAGCCGCCGTGTAACAGACACTGGGCAGATCGATGCTGTCATCTGCCAGCAGTTCGCGGTAGCGGCCCGCCAGTTCGCGTAAGGCCGTGTCGCTCTTGGCAGAGAGCACCAATAGATGACGGGGCCTTTCCTGTTCGGGCCGGGCGGCAGGTAATTTGGGCGCCTCTTCCAGCACCAGGTGGGCGTTGGTGCCACTGAATCCAAAAGAACTAACACCCGCAATTCGGCGTCCCTGCCGCGCTTCCCAAACTTGCCTGCGCTTTGGCACCACGATGGGGATTTGGTCCCACGGAATGTACGGATTGGGTTGTTGCAAATGCAAATGGGCCGGGATTTCACCATACCGGAGCGACAAGACCACCTTGATCAGGCCAGCGATGCCGGCCGCCGACTCCAGATGTCCTAAGTTGGTCTTGACCGACCCTACCATCAACGGCCGATCCTCGGACCGATCGGCACACAAGGTCGCGGCCAACGACTGTATTTCGATCGGGTCGCCAAGCGACGTGCCGGTACCGTGGGCTTCGACGTAGCTCACCTCGACAGGACGAATGCCGGCATCGTCGATAGCCGCGCGTAGCAGCATTTCCTGGGAGGGACCATGTGGTGCGGTCAAGCCGTTGCTGGGCCCGTCGTGGTTGACCGCCGTACCACGCACCAGCGCCAGGATTCGGTCTCCGTCATTCACTGCGTCTGAGAGCCGCTTGAGCAGCACCATGCCACAACCTTCACCACGCACGTACCCATCCGCATCTTCATCAAAGGTTTTACACGTTCCCGTCGGTGAGAGCGCCCGAACTTCTGACAACGCAATGGAAGCGGCCGGGTCGAGCATCAGGTTGACCCCACCGGCCAGGGCCGTGTTGCATTGCCCCTGGCGAATACTTTCCACTGCCAGATGAACCGCTACCAGAGAGGAAGAGCACGCGGTGTCCAGGGCCATGCCGGGGCCATGCAAACCGAGAAAATAAGCCAGTCGTCCTGCCGCCACGCTGAGGGAAGTTCCGGTGGCCGTGTAGGCATCAATCGTATCAAGGTTCGCCTGGCGATTGCCCAAGCGGGCATAATCACAGTTGCCGATGCCCACGAACACGCCCGTCCGTTCTCCCTGCAATGGCTTCGGCGACTGGCCGGCATCTTCCAAGGTTTCCCAGGCCACTTCCAACAGAAGCCGTTGTTGCGGATCGATTTCCGCCGCCTCACGTGGAGAAATATTGAAAAACTGTGGATCGAACTGGTCCACCCGCTCGAGGAAACCGCCGCGGCGGGTCACCATCTTGCCCGGCGTTGCCGGATCGGGATCGTAGTACGCATCCCGGTCCCAGCGATCGGACGGCACCTCTCCTACCGCGTCGAGGCCCTCTCGCAGCAAGCGCCAGAATGCCTTGGGAGAGTTGGCTCCGGGGAAACGGCAGCCGATCCCCACGATGGCAACCGCTTCTCCCTGGCTGCGACGGATACTACCGCTGCTGGCCTTACCCTTCGCCCTTGCAGTCGATCGCCGGCCTGGCTGTTCATGCCCCAAGTATTGAGAAAGCGCGGCGATCGTGGGGTAGCTGTACAGCAACGTAGGAGAGACCGACTGGCCGAGCCAATCTTCGAGTTCTCCGGAAATGCCAACCAGGCCCAAAGAGTCGATCCCAAAGCCGGAAAAGGCCTCCTGCACATCGATATCGACCGGTTGCCTGCCTGTTTGCTGAGCAATCCGCTGCACTAGCCACTGTTGTGTGGCCATCATTCCAGGCGAAGGCGGCGGTGCGGGCAGTACGACTCGTGCAGTCGTTTCCAGCTTGAAACGATTGTCATCAGGCGACCAAAACGCAAATGCATCGAGCGTATCTTCCTCAAACTGGAGACGACAGGCGCGCCGTTGAACCTTGCCACTGGAAGTCTTAGGGAGCCGACCTGCTTTGAGTAGCACCACCGCATGGACAGGAACTTCATGCTCTTCCATCACCCGTTGGCCTATGACATCCATCACCGACTGGGCATGGACATGACGGTGTTGCCGGCGAATTTCCTGCACGATCACCAGTTGCTCCTCACCGTGGATTTGCACGGAAAAAGCTACACCGGCTCCCGGTTGCAACGTTTCGTGAGCCAGTTCAACCGTTCTTTCGATATCTTGTGGATAGATGTTACGCCCACGGACGATCAGTAAATCTTTGCTGCGGCCGTTGACGAATAGCTCACCCGCATCCAGGAACCCCAGGTCGCCGGTACGCAGATAGTTTTTCATCAGCTCGGGTGTGTTGTTTTGCTGCCCGTCGTTTTGCTGCCCAGATCCCACTGCACCAGGTTGTTCGACTTCGCCACCTTCTAGCCTGGCTTGAAAAGTATGCTGGGTCGCCTCCGGTTTGTTCCAGTAGCCCAGTCCAACCCCGGGACCGCGGACCCAAATCTCACCCACATGGCCATTGGGCAACTTCTGATTCGACTGGCCATCGACGATCAATACCTGGGTGTCTGGCAGCAGCTGACCACAACCGATCAGGCAACGGTTCTCGACTTCACTGCCCTCGGTCTGCTCCGACTCATCAACCACAACAGCCCGATGTGCTTCCAATTGCTGACGGTCGAACCTACGTGACACGGGCGGTTCCTGCTCCAACCCACCGGTCACAATCAGGGTGCTCTCCGCCATGCCATAACAGGGATAGTGGGCCTCGGGACGGAACCCATAGGGGGCGAATTTATGGGTAAACTGTTCCAATGTTTTCGGTCGGATCGGCTCAGCCCCATTGAACGCCACTCTCCAACTACCTAGGTCGAGTCCCGCGCACTGCTCCGCCGAGATTTTGTCGTTGCAAAGAGCGTAAGCAAAATTTGGCCCGCCGCTGATGGTAACACGATAGCGTGAAATGCCGCGCAACCATCGAACTGGTTTCTGTAGAAATGCCATCGGCGACATCAACAAATTAGGAAAGCCCGTATAGATCGGTTGCAGGATGCCGCCCACTAAGCCCATGTCGTGATACGTAGGTAACCATGTCAGCCCGATACTGGAGGATTTCGCATGGAAGGCATGTTTGATCATCGCGTTGTTGGCAATCAGATTGCCATGGGTCAGCATGACTCCCTTGGGAACTCCGGTGGAACCGGAGGTATATTGCAGCAGGGCCAGTGTGGCACTGGCAAGCTCGGGCGGACGCCACGATTCGGCCTGAGCAAGTGGTATTCGATCGGACGCCAGCCAGGGTAACTGTCGCAAATGGGGCGCCTCGTCGAACAGCCCTTGGGCCCGGTCGGTCACTTCGTGCACCGAAAGAACGATGGCCGCCTCGGCGTCGTCCCGGATTGCCTGGATCCGTCCCATGTTACGATTACGGCGCGGCGGATAAGCAGGCACCGCGATGGTTCCCGCGTAAAAACAGCCATAGAGGGCTGCCAAAAAATCGAGCCCGGGCGGGTAGAGCAGAAGAGCCCGCTCCCCGCACATTCCCAAAGAAACCAGCTGGGCGGCAATCGCGCGTGCCTGTTGGTCGAGCTGACCGTAGGTCAGATGTGATTCATCTTCTCCGTCACTCGTATAATAGATGGCAACATCGGAGGGTCGCTGCTCGGACCAATACCGCAGTCGCTCGACAAAATTCGTCTCCGGTGGATCATTAGATATGGGATTTTCGGTAAAACTCACCGCTGTTTTAACTCCAATATATCAAGCCAAGCCGTTGGTCGGGCACAGAGGTAGTTATCCCAGATTTAAGCAGGATATGGGAGGCCCCATCGCGAATATATAAGGATCCCAGCAAAAATGCGACAAATGGTGAGATCCCTATTATCGTAGTAGACTGGGCTTATTGCCCTCAGTCGGCGGCAATGTCGCAATCATGCTTGTTTATTTAGCTTGCTTCTCGGCAGGCATATACTTTAATTTGATCCTATGCAAACGGAAGAATTCTCCAACACGCTCGCCAGCTATTTGCCCAAGTTGGTGATGCACCGGATTGCTGAAGCCCAAGATAATGTCCTGACGCCTCGCGCAGACCGGCGGCAAGGGGCGGCGCTGGTGGCAGATGTGGCTGGCTTTACCCAACTGGCCGAAGGAATGGCCGCACGCGGACCCCATGGCACCGAGCAGCTCACCATGGTGCTCAACGAATATTTTGGTCATGTCATCCAGATTGTCTGCAACCAAGGTGGCGATGTGGTTCGCTTCGCAGGCGACGCGATGTTGGTGGTGTGGGAGGCGGAAACTTCTGAGGACATCAAGTTGGCAATTCGTCTTGCCGCCGGTTGTGCACTCAGACTACAGACGGAGTTGCACGATTACCAAACGGTCGATGGCAGCGTCTTGGCCATGAAAATTGGTATCGGTGCGGGCGAATTCGCGGTGCAGCACATTGGGGGCGTTCTGGATCGTTGGGAATTTCTGGTTTCGGGCCTAGCATTTGTTCAGGCTTTCGACGCAATCGATAGGGCGGCCGTTGGCCAGGTAACCGCTTCACTCCACGCCTGGCAGTATCTGGCGGACAGTTTTCATGGACAATCGCTACCCATGGGATCGATGCTGGTGGAATCTGAACAAGAAATTGCGGAAGCCGCCAAGGAAAAAGACTCTGCCTTGGAAGATCGCTGCCTAAGCTCAGCTGTTACGCCCAGCGCCCACATGATGCAAGCTTACATTCCTTATACGGTCATCGCCCGCATCTCCGCAGGTCAATCACATTGGTTGGGTGAGTTGCGTCTGGTTACCGTACTGTTCGTGAGTCTACCTGAGCTGAATTATGCGACACCTTTGGAACGTGCGCAAATGATCATGCAGCAGTTGCAGGCGGAGCTGTATCGGTATGAAGGAGGCATTAACAAACTCAATGTGGACGATAAGGGAACCGCTTTATTGGCCGCGCTTGGTTTGCCACCCTTTGCGCACGAAGATGACGCCATCCGAGGCGTCCAGGCCGCATTGGCAATTCAGCAAAAGCTTCGCCAACTGGGCCTTCGCAGCTCGATTGGGATCAGCACAGGTCGTGTTTATTGTGGTTCGTTCGGCAGCGAGTTACGCCATGAATACACCTTACTGGGCGACTCCGTGAATCTGGCAGCGCGGCTGATGCAATCCGCGTTGGGAGACATCTTATGTGATGAAACGACTTACCGCTTGGCGTCCAATGCGATTCCCTTCGATTGCCTCACGCATGTTTCAATCAAGGGAAAGGCCGAGGCAGTACCCGTTTATCGACCAACCATGGAACACGGGTTAGAGACTCAAACGTCTACCGAATTGGTGGGGCGTAAGCATGAACAGGAATTGCTGGTTGACCGTCTACGGGCATTGTCCCAGGAGCATCAGACTTCGGTCATCGTGCTGGAAGGAGAGGGCGGAATCGGCAAGTCACGATTGCTCCAGTATGCACGGACCGTGGCAGAGAACATGGGGATTCGCTGCCTGACCGGAGCTGGCGACGCGATAGAAACCACCACGCTTTATTACCCATGGCGGACTGTTTTCGAGCAGTGGTTTGGTTTAGACAGTTCGAGTGAGTTGGCCGAATCGGAGCGGGAGGACGTACTGGCTCAACTACAGAAAACACCCACTATCTTGCGGCTAACGCCGTTGCTCAGTGCCGTATTGCCCTTTGATTGGCCAGACAATGACCGCACCAGTCACATGGTCGGTCAGGTTCGAGGAGAAAATACACGCGACCTGCTTTTGCATTTATTGGAACACGCGGCTGCCCAACAGCCTACTTTATTAGTATTGGAGGATGTGCACTGGCAAGACTCTTCTTCTTGGGCCTTAACCGAATTGGTGGTCCGACAGGTGCGTCCCCTGATGATACTAATGGCCCAACGTCCCTTTACGGATGAGCCCCCCGAGGCCTACCAGCAAATTGTCAACGCGTCTGATACGGTTACTCTGTCGCTTGACCGACTCACCGAAATGGACACGGAAGAAATGGCCTGCCATTGCCTGGAAGTGAAGTCGGTTGCTAAACCAATTTTGCGTTTCATTTTTGAAAAGGCGGAAGGGCATCCACTTTTTACTGAAGAAATCGCCTACGCACTGCGCGACAGCCAACTGGTTAAAATCGATGACCATCATTGTCAAGCACGGCGAACGGACGAAGATTTCGGCAATATCGATTTCCCCGACACACTGCATGGAGTGATCACCAGTCGCATTGACCGTTTGGGGGCAGCACAACAACTGGCCATCAAAGTCGCCAGTGTGATTGGCTGTCATTTCCCCTTTCGTGCGTTGCAAGCGGCTTATCCTGTTGAGTTAGAGCTGGAAGCCCTGCAAGACCATCTGGCCGTGGCCATGAAAGCCAATCTGATTGAAATCGAGACACCCGATGCGGACATCACTTATCTCTTTCGGCATGTCATCACTCAGCAAGTCGCCTACGAACTGTTACTGCTCAACCAGCGTGAACAGCTCCATCGGGCATTGGCGGTTTGGTATGAACAGGAGGCCGCTGAGAATTTGACACCCTATTATCCGGTGCTGGCACGTCATTGGCAGCATGCGTGTGAACCGGCGAAGGCGGTCGATTATTATGACCGGGCGGCTAACAGCGCCTTGCGTAATGGCGGTTATCGAGAAGCGGCCGAGTTTCTGCAAGACGCGCTGGCACTTTCCGAGCAGGCGGGACTTGAGATTGAATCACTCCGCGCCGCGCGCTGGCAAAGGCAACTGGGAGTTTCCTACTTGGGATTGGGGCAGTTGCCTGCGAGCCGAAAACACCTGGAGCAATGCCTGGCTCAGTTGGGACACGCCCCCCCCAACCATCGTTGGATAGGGATATTGCAAATTGCAGGCATGGGGCTGGGGCAGTTGGTTCGCGGCCTGGTTCCCGGATTTCGTAAGGAGCCAAAGACGCCCGATCCTGCAGTCATCGAATCCTACCTGGAAGCTTCACGGGCTTGCGAACCCTTGATGGAAACTTGTTACCTATCGGGAGAAACCGTCTGTCTATTACACAGTGTGTTTTCCAATTTGAAATATGCCCGGCGGACCGGTCCCTCGGTTCAACTGGCGCGTGCCTATGCCACCAATGGCATGACGGTCGGCTTGCTCGGTTTGCACTGGCTGGCTCGTACTTACTGTCGCGTGGGGCCGGCGACTGCACGCGATTTGGACGACCCGTCCGCACTGGCTTGGGCACTTGAGCTCATGAGTCTCTACTCGGTGGGGATAGGTGATTTTGATCGGGCGGAAAACGGCCTGACCGAGGCGATTGAAATTTGTGAACGGTTGGGAGACTGGCAACACTGGGGAGAAAATCAGGCGGCAAAGGCACAAGTGGCCTACTACCAGGGCGCTGCGAAATCTGGCTTTGAGCTTTGGAGTGCCTTGCACGAAGTGGCCACAGGCCGCGGCGACCAGTTACAGCAAGCGTGGGGCCTCAATGGTCGTTCGGAAGGCCTGCTCTGTTTGGGCAACGAACAGGATTACCCGAATATCATCGAAATGCTTAGTGACGCATTAAAATTGTTTAATCAAAACGTCGACCGCATTTCCCAAATAGGAACCTATGGTTTGCTGGCCACGACCTACTTGCGCATGGAGAAATTCGACTCAGCCCTGGAGGCCGCTGCCGGTGCCATGCGGCTGGCCCGACTGATCGGATCACCGACTGGATATTACGCACTCCGTGGCTATTTTGGAACGGCCATGGCTTTCCTAACTTGCTGGGAGTCTGCTAGCTGGGAATCTGGCCAAGGGGCAGATAGGGCATCCTTGCAAAAACAAGCGCGCAGCGCCTGTCGCGCGCTGCGACGATACGCGCGCGTCTTTCCCATTGGGCGTCCCAGTGCATGGCTTTGCCGCGGCCTTTACCTATCATGCACTGGCCATCCGCGGACCGCCAGACGCTATTGGGAAAAGAGCATCGCGGCCGCCCAGCAATTTGGCATGGCCTACGACGAAGCTCAGGCCCATTTCGAGTTAGGGCGTCACCAACCAAATGGAGATCCCCTGCGGCAAGAACATCTGCATCGAGCCCGTGAGATTTTTACCCAGTTGAACGCTACGTTCGAACTGGGCAGAACTGATTCCATGCTGTCAGGTGATGAAGCGTGTCCGTAAGTCCCTGTCAGTCACTCACTTCTTCGAATCAAAACGGAATGAGGTATTGTTGTCTGGATAGTCGGTAAAGTAAGGAAATTTTAGGGAAATATTTTGACCATTTGATCCCAAAAGATAATTTGCCCGAGGGTGGCTATCAATAGTCCGACCATGGGTGCAGATGCATGCAGCTTAGGCCAGCCTTGCAGGAAAATGTGCAGTATTCCCAGGGCAGCCACTGCTCCCGCTGCGGTCGTCAACACGGCTTGCCAACCCAGGAATAGGCCGACGATGGTCATCGCAAATACAAAATTTTTAGGATGACGCATGGACTGGCCCAAGTTGGAGAGAAGAGCAGCGATGCCGATTCCTAATACCGCGCCAAGTATTTCGCTGACAAACAGATAGAAGAGCAGGTAGATTAAATCCACACCACCTTGGACTCTCAAGGTTGGATGCAGCCAGGGCCATACGACCGGTGGAAGCAGCCCGAACACTAGGCCAGTCACCACCAGTCGCGGCGGCACCCGATGTTCATCCAAATCGATTAACAGCCATGCCATCAGCAGGCTTATGAGCACGCAGTGGAAACAGGTGAGACCAAGCAACGGCCAATTGGGGTACCAGACATTGTCGATGGCTCCCACCAAAAGAGTCATAGGCCCGCCAGGCAGATTCGCTCCACCGCGAAACAGTTCCGTGTAGGCCAACAGAAAAAAAATCAGCCCCAAGATAGACTCCACGATCGCATAGCGGGCGGCAATGGGCTGTTGACAGTCGCGGCAACAGCCGCGCAGTAGCAGCCAACCCAACACCGGAATATTATCACGGGCACGAATGGCGTGTTGGCAACGTGGACAATGCGAAGGTTTCCAAACCACCGACATCCCCAGGGGCAGGCGGTAGGCAACCACATTCAAAAAGCTGCCCACGCATGCGCCTAGCATCCCAAACCACAGGGCGGTGAGTGCGTCGATAAGTGATTCGATCATGGCAATCGGAATGCGAAATTTATGAGGTTTTTAACTCTTAACGGTCTTGTCGAACAATTGCCTTGAATGGCTTTATTTTGACAGGATTAACAAGTTGTACAGGATTATTTACACCATTCGATCATAGATCTCTACACAATGTAATTCCTATCCGGTAAATCTTGTTTATCCTGTCTAAATTTTTCAAAATTAGTTAGTCAACAAGGCTGTCAGTTATACGTAAGTCGTCATGCATTTCGATCTGGCCCGAAGGCGCACCATGCGATTGCAAAATCAGTCATTCGACGAATACCTCCCCAAATTGCCTGTGAGCCAGGTGGGCGGTCTGTGGAT
>JBDOMT010000061.1:0-4047 GCA_039831705.1 Pirellulales bacterium
TGCCAATGATTTGATGGTGGCAACAGTGAGATCACCGGGATTTCTTCGCCATGGTCCTTGGCTCGTACCAGATCGTGACGAAACCGAAAGTCTTTGCCTTGGGTGGCATCAAAATTATCCTGTCGAAAGTTTTCCACCTCAATGGGGCCCACATCGTCCAGGGTACGTCCGATGAGCGTCGCCAATGCTCTGCCCACCAAAGCCTGATACGGCTCCATTGAAGATTTGACATCAGGCGAGATCGCTGCAATTTGAGCGTCCGACTGCCTGGCCATAGCTTCGAGCAGTTCCGGTTCGTAGTCGGCATCTACCTGGGGTGCTGGGTGTTCGTCGTTCCAGACCGATTGTTCGGCGGAGGTAAGTAGTTGCCAATCTTCTTCGACGATAGGATTCTGCAGGCCGAGCTTGAGATGCTTGTTAAACCAGCCATACATCGTCGCGCGAGTCACAAAATTATAATTATGATGGAAGTGCGTTAATTTTTTGCATAGAATCTGCTCTTTGGCACCGAACAATTGATAGATGTGTTGCAATTGGGGATAACCTTGGGTCATCATGTCCCGAGTCCAATCGTTCGCAGCGGTCATGCCTTGAGGCTTGGGTGCGAACAGGGCTGCCAATTCCACATTGCCCGTGCCGATTCGTAATAGACAACAATTCTCACAAGTGCAACCACCTTGCATCGAAGTGGAGACCATACCATTGGGGAAGGAGACAACCGGTCGTGGATCGATGGCGCCAAGCAGGATGGTTTGGGTGCCTCCGCCACTGCCCCCGGTGACTCCGATTCGCTGGGGATCGACATCAGGAAGCTCGCTAAGAAAATCCAATGCGCGTATAGAATTCCAGGTTTGCAGTCCCATGATGCTTTGCAGACGTAGTTCGGCCTGCGTGCTGAAAAACCCCCAACGGGTTGGCGAATCAAGTTCGGGACGTTGGGAGTGGAAGCCATGGGCTAGTTCTCTGGGGATCTGCTGGCTGTTCGCGTAGCCAAGCATGTCGAAAATGAATGTGACACATCCCATGCGCGCCAACTGGGCGCAGCGGGCCAGTTTGGGAAAGCGTCCTGATTGTTCAAACCGCTCTTCACCATCGGCAATTAATTGTCGTATTTTTTTCGCGCCGTGATCCATCAAACGCCCACCATGGCCATGGGGTGAGAGCACACCCGGATAAAGTCCTTGTTTCTCTGCCGTTCCACTTTCTCTTAGAGGTCGAAACAGCAATCCCGTGACCAGGTGTCCGGGAAGACTTTCAAAATAGACTTTTTCGACGGTAAAACCATCGCGCTCGATTTTGCCGTGGATGACAGCGTTCAGCGGAGTCTTGGGAGGCATGGGCCACAATCCGGTAGCCACCAGAATTCGCTGCTGCAATGATTTTTTCCGCATTATCCAGGCTTCGGTGGTTGCGGGTACTATCAATGGAAAATAGCCATCGAGGTCCTTGAGTTTTCCCAGTCGGCGGTCTGCAGGCAACTCATCAACAGGTAGGATTCGCTGCAGCAGAGATGTTTGGGCCCTTGCCAAATTGGCAGGCTTGTCGATTGACAATGTGAGGCCACACAGGGCCAGTGATAGATAAACTCTAAGAAATCGGATGCCTGAGCAGATGGGACGTGGTGAGTATCTCATGACAGCGATAGTCCTCAATGGAAGATGAATAGGCGCGGCAATGGTTCGAGTAGTCTCCCCGAAATAAGCCTTTCTCTGTTATCTCTGCTAGCTTCCAATCAATCAATCCCCACGCTCCCTGCTACTCCAGAGTGGCCCCAATTGGAGTATGGATTGTTCGTTCGTATCGTGGTATCCTGCTGAATGTATATGCCAACATTGTTAAAGACATTCTCGAAGGAAACTCGTGATTATGAAGCAATTATCGTGGATTCAATTGGTCCTCTTGTGTTGTCTTGTGGTTGTAGCCTGGATCAGTATGGCCGCGAGTGGCCTAGCGGAATCTGAAGTTGTGCCAGTGGCCAATTCTCCAGAATCCACCGCTGGTGAGGCAGCAGATCCATTCGAGGTGCCCGACGGCGATGCGGACACGCTGCTTTTGTATATCTCGAATCTTCAGAAACTACCGATGCCTCAAGGAGATCGGGAAGAATCTATTCGCTTTGTCACCAAGATCGTTGTCTCCGCCAGCGATGCGGCGGAAAAGATTTTCGCTGGAGAAACTACGGATGAGCAGGCGGTGATGGCGGTGCAGTTCAAATTCATGATGCTCGATATGGCTAAGCAACTAAGCATCGAACCCGTTCTGGCAACCAAAGAGAATTTTCTGAAATTGATACAAAACGACAAGCGGCCGGCAATTGCAGAGTTAGTCAAACAAGCTTTGATTAAGGCGCAGTTGGGCCAATGGAGGAGCATGAATGAAGACTCAAAGCAAAAGTTCATGCACGATTTGGAAACGTATCTTCAGCAGTCCGAAATGGGCAATCAACAATTGGCTCTCACTATGAAGATTGGTGAAAGTCTTGAATACTCAGGCGACAACGTGTTTGCCGCTAAACTCTACCAGATGGCGGCTCCTATTTTTGCTGACAGTAAACAACCGCAGGTAGTGGAGTACTCCAAATCATTCACCGGCATAGCGCGCCGATTAACGTTGATTGGCAATGAGTTGGAGCTAAGCGGTAGCTTGTTGGATGGAACGTCATTGGACTGGTCCGAGTACCGGGGCAAGGTGGTGTTGGTCGATTTTTGGGCAACCTGGTGTGGTCCCTGTCGGGCTGAATTGCCCAACGTCATGAAGGCCTATCAGCAATACCATGACAAAGGCTTTGAGGTGGTCGGTATTAGCCTTGATTCTGACAGGGAAGCGACTGCCGAGTTTGTCGAACATCAGCAATTACCTTGGGTGACCCTTTTCAGTGACGATGCCGAGCAAACTGGCTGGCAGCATCCGATGGCCGTGCACTATGGGATCCAGGGGATTCCCTACGTGATTCTGGTCGGCGCCGATGGCAAAGTCGTCTCCCTCGCGGCACGCGGACCCGAGCTGAACACGCAGTTGCTGGCGCTCTTAGGTGAGCCCAAGCCGCTTGAGATCGAGAAATCTGGGGAGTGAGGCTGGTCATTACGGCCATGCGATAGTATGTGTGTTGATATTTCTAAATCTCCCCGGCTTCAACCGGGAGTATTTGAGCCGCTACTGTTATTTTGGCAATCGGGGGAAGGGTTGGTGCATCCGTCGCAGAGTGTTTGCCCCTGTGCGTCGCGAAGTCCGGCGAGTCCGCCGCAGCTACCACGCAAGCGGCGATTGCTGAGAATCACTCCCGCTGCCATGCCGATCAGGGAAATGGCGATGATGAAACTTGTCAGTAGCAGGGTCATGCCTGCAGAGCCATTGGGAGATGGTTCTTGTTCCGAGAGGTTGCTTGCAGTGGCCTTTTTGCCGAGATCTGAGTGGATGAACTGGTCGAAATGGGGTGTGGCTTGTTGGATGATTTTTCCGTCGCGACGGAACAAGAGTAACGCAGCGATCTGATGCTTTTTAGCCCAGGTAGCACCCTCATTGGGCCCCAGAATGAGCAAGGTTGTGGCGAGCGCATCAGCTTCCATGCAGTTGCTTGCCACGACGGATGCCGAGGCCAAGGTGTGAGATACGGGACGTCCACTGCGGGGATCGATTAAATGGGAGTAACGCTTGCCTTGGTCCATGAAAAAGATGCGATAATCGCCAGAAGTGGCCACCGCCTGATTGTTTAACGGAACGATCCGCTGCAAGGTGCGCTGGGTGTCGTCTGGCCGCTCGATACCAATTTGCCATGGACGGCCATCGGCACGCACCCCGCCAGTGCGGATCTCGCCGCCAATCTCGATCATGTAGTCATGCAGCTCTCGATCATCCAGGATCTGGGCGATGCGGTCGACCGCATATCCTTTGGCGATAGAAGATAAGTCAATCTCTAATCCAGCGATTGTTTTGCGCAGGGCGGGCGGTTGCAACCGTACCTGCAGGTTCTGGTAGCCAATGTTTTGTCGTATGTTTTCAATAGCTTCGGTCGTTGGAGCGGTGGGTGGCGTGGGCGGTCGGGCGGCA
>JBDOMT010000085.1:0-18208 GCA_039831705.1 Pirellulales bacterium
GCGTGATTGTCTTGTGTGATCCGATCTTTGAGAGCAGACAACTGGCTATCGATCGTTGCTGCTTTCGCCTGGTGACCGGATGAAACACGAGCGTAAAGCGCAATACGTAAGGCGATACTGTTCATCGTCAATGCCCTCCCATGGCTGTCACGTAATTCGGTAGTAAATTCGTGCCCTCTTGGAAATCATCTTGGCTTTCGCCATTGCAATGATTGATCGCAACGCTATTGCGTTCCATCAGACGCAAGCAATTGTCCGGAAGTATCCTGCGATACGCTACCGCCAGCAATGCATGCTCGATCCGTGAACACTCAAACTTACGATGGACCCGAAACCTCTCCTTGCTTCCTTGGCTTATTCCTTCCATGGACTTCGCCTCCCACGCTCTGAGTTGATGTAACCCCCTTATTCGCCGGGACTATTTCGAAGTCGGGACCTTGACCACGAATTGGTTTCAGGCGAGAACGCGGAATGATAATGTCGAATGTTAGCCCGCTTTTAGCAAGATCGTTTGTGGAGCGATTTCTCCACTACTTTCAAATGCGGTCCTGAACAAGCTGGACGGGTTCCTGCATGGGAAAGGATCGTATGGATTAGCGGCGATCAGAGCCCGTAATAACGGGCGACCGAATCTTCGGTTTGTCCGGTATGCGGACGACTGGTGCGTCTTTCTCACACGAAGTACGAAGCGGCGTGCCGCTGTACTCCGCGATGAAATCAGCGACTTTCTGGATCGCGAATGCGGTCTGGCCCTGTCGCTGGAAAAGACCCACATCACACACATCCGGGATGGGTTCGACTTCCTCGGTTTCCGTTTGGCTCGATCTATTGGTCAAAGTGGGAAACTGGTGCCGAAAATCAAGGTTGGCTTGAAGGCAATGAAGAATATCCGACTACGATTGGACGAAGCGATACGCTATCGGACGCAACAAGAGTCTGTTGCTGTGCGCTTGCAACGCGGTTCGTCTGTCGTACGTGGCTGGTCCAACTATTATCGGATCGCCCACAACTTCACCAACGTGGCTGGATCGCTCGACCATTACGCATTCTGGTCGGCGGTCAAGGCGGTGTGTCGCAAGTTCGACATCACCACAGCGAAGTGTGTGAAGAAGTATGGCAGGACTGGCAAGTTTCGCGTCGACGAATTCTGCCAGCTCGAAACCTTCAGCGGAATTTCGATGAACCTGGACTATCGAGGTCCCAAGCCATACGAGCCGGGTTACGGTGCCTACGCTACCGACGCTAACGATGGTGCGGATTTGAGCCGCTTCAACGAAGGCCGGCGACGGGGAGCGGCTGATATGAAATGGAAAGCGTTACGACGAGACCAATTTCGGTGTCGTCAGTGTAACATGACTGTTTCCGATCGTAGCTCCCATGCTGACCATGTTGTTCCTGTACATCGCTTTGCAAGTTTCGCACAGGCTGATCACTTGGACAATGTCCAGACACTCTGTCTGCTCTACCATAAGGAAAAGCATGCTGCGAAATCGAGCTAGAAACGTCTGGAAAGCCGGATGCTTGGAAATTTGCAAGTCCGGTTTGGGGTTGGGGCGGGGGTGTAACTCCCCCGCCCACACCACATCGGCATTGATTACGGCAGCGGCAAGCAGGCTGATTCACTTCCAGAGGATAAGTATCTCAGTTGCATGAATCAACTCATGGTCCACTCGGTTCGCTGTTTGGACGATACTGGCAGCATTTGGGTATTGTGCCCAGAGCGTTGGGCCGATCAGTTCGGAGCCATGCTCTCCGAATTACTTTCCAGACGCAATCGCATCATTTGGCGAGAGACTTTTGGGCAGTACCATGAGTATCGGTATCCGAGTGGCCATCGTCATCTATTCTGGCACGTGAAAGATCCCAAACGTTCGCCGTTCTACACTGACAACATTCGTGTTGCCTCACAGCACATGCTAAGTGGCGACAAGCGGGCTGCTGGTCCAAGAGTGTCGGCGGCAATTAGAAACAGTACCACTTTGGCAGTGTGGTCGGTACCAGCTACTCGGTTGCCAAGCGAGGAGATTTGGGAGCGGAGTTGCAGGAATCGATTTGACTGAGAATTTGCGCAAGTGAGAGATAGGTCAGTTGTGAAGACATCGAAGCAACTGGACACCTGGGATAATGGGACAAGGGGCAGAGATTGGTGACCGAGAGACTAAGCGATATGGACAGGACGGGGCACCTGATTGTTTTGACTCAGAGCCCCGTCACTATCCTACTTCTGGAACCCGTAAGAATTCATCGCGCTTATTGCGCAATACCACCCAGTGTGTTTCCCCCTGTTGTTGACACAGCCAGAAACATCTTCTTATAGGATAGTGAAATGCGAATGGTACCAGTTATTGCCGAGTTGCCCGCGGGCAACTCCTATCGAAGCACCTGATGTGTTACCCGTGGGCAACACGATTGAAGTCTTCGAGGGAGCGATACCATCAACACGCTATGCTCGTTGTTTTGCAATACTACCAAACGGATGATGCAAGACAAGTCTTCACTGTATATTTTTTCGAAGTGACTTCTTGAGACAGTTACGCAATTGTAATACTGGTACCAATGATTGCCATCGAACCTTGGCAAACCATGGTACCAATCGTTGCCAAAGTGGTACCGATCCTGGATGCCACTGACAGTCCAAGAGTCCCCGATGATGTCTGGGAGTTGCCCCGACTTGTTGGCAACACCAGCGAACGACTCGGAATTCATCCATGTCAACTTCCGGAAGAGCTGCTTCGGCGAATTATCCTTTATTCCACAGCGAAAAATGACTTAATTCTTGACCCAGTAAGTGGAACAGGTACCACGGCCAGAGTAGCCCAGATGGAAGGACGCCGTTACATCGCAATCGAAGAGCAAGAGACCTTTGTTGCGGCCATTCGAGAAAGACTCTCACGCCAACACCAAACGAGTCTTTTTGGTTGAGCAAGGTTACACAGTTGGGAAATAGCTGCCCGGCTGTGCTTTACGCGCACCGGACTTTTCTTTGTCTTGCTCTTTGATGAAGTAGAACGCGAGTAGACACCATCACGGTTGCCTATAAGAGCCATGCTGCCGCACCGTCAATTGGATAGTAACAGGTACTCGCTATGTCGATTCGCGCACTCGACTGATGTAGATGTATTCGACGCTCCTAATGCACTAGACGTTTCTACCGTGATCCGTACGCATCGACCGCATCTTACGCAGCAAGCAGCCAAGCTGCCTGTCGCGTCATCACTTTGATTACATTCGCCGACCGCATCTTACGCAGCAAGCAGCCAAGCTGCCTGTCGCGTCATCACTTTGATTACATTCGCCGATTCGAGATATGCTCGCTAACTCGCTTCGAACGATGTGGCCGATGGGACTTTGAGTACTGCGGTTGAACGCTTCGGCGGGCATCGGCGAAGTGATTTGAAGCAAGTTGAAGGCACAGGTTTGACGGCGTGAGTCGAGACAATCGCTGACAACAGAGGGCTCTTGCAAGGACAAGCCCAGGGGTAAGCGGCGAAATTTGGCGAGTGCAAACCTTTGATTAAACGAGACATGCCAAAACGTGTTACTATTGTAGCACTGTTCCTATCAGAATTACTCATCGGGTAGAGTATATCAATGTGACTTGCGCACATCCAACAGAAACGCACCTCACCCTCCATATTCGAAGAGTTCGCTTCAAGGTTTTGCAAAGAACATGGATTGGCCCACTGTACGAAGTAATATGTCTACGTAAACAGATACGCACGTCTGCAATATTGTGCATTGAACACTCAAACCACGCCGTGGAAAATCCCAGAGGATCTTGGGCTGGACGTTAGGATTTACGAAGTGCTCAACGTATTGCTGGAAATCCCTTAGAGAACGTACCAACGTATGCCTGGACGACGATACGACGCTGTATCAAGAAAAGTCGGCCCCCTTTTCGTCTGCGCATTGATCGTATTGTGTGGGTACGCCCGGGAAGAGGGCACTAAGGTGCATGCAGGCGAATACCGAGTGGCACCGTTCGAGGCCGACATTACGATACCCATCGGGCACGCTTGCATGGGCGGTTGCATCGCTCCGGCAAAGGAGATTGTTGATCCTCTATTTGCGAAAGGTTGCGTGTTGCTCGGAACCGAGTTATCCGTCGTGGTGATCGCTCTGGACCGGTGCCGTTGCAACAACGACTCTTACGACCGCTGGCGCGACGTATTGGCCGATGCAGCCGGTACGACCCGGCAACGTGTCATGCTGTCCACCGTGCATCAACACGATGCCCCTACCTGCGACTTGACCGCGCAGAAGTTGCTCGACCGGTACGGGCTAACTGGTTACATTTGCGGTCCGCAGTTCCACGAACGGGCTGTCCAACGAACAGCCGCCGCGCTGAAAGAGGCACTGAAATCGCCCCGCCGGGTTACGCACTTTGGCATCGGACAAGCCAAAGTGGACCGTATCGCCTCGAACCGCCGCGTGGTGAGCCCAAAGGGCGAGATCAGTTGGCGACGCGGTAGTTCCAACGAAAATATCTACGACGCCTCGGAGGGCGAGATCGATCCATGGTTGAAAACGATCAGTTTATGGGACATCGACGACCCGGTCGTTGCCTGGAGTTGCTACGCCGTACACCCCATGAGCTTCTACGGTCGGGGCGGCGTTTCGGCCGATTTTCCGGGAATGGCCCGCGTTCGTCGGCAACAGGGCGACTCTGGCATCTTTCAGATCTACTTCACCGGTTGCGCAGGCGATACGACCGCAGGGAAATACAACACGAGCGATCCGGCAAACCGGCCGGTACTTGCCGATCGGCTGTATCAGGGGGTGCGGTCGGCATGGGAATCGACCAAACGGCAACCGTTGAAGCGAGTCGACTTTCGCATCGCCCAAATGTCTTTGCCTGTCAGGCAGGGAGAGAACTTCACGGTTGAAGCCACGCAAAAGGTCCTGGCCGATCCCGAAGCCGGGCGATGTTCACGGATCAATGCGGCGCGCATGTTGAGTTGGCGACGACGAGTGGAGTCCGGCCAGAGGGTCGACGTGCCGTGTCTCGATTTGTCGGAGGGAATGGCCCTATTCTCGATACTTCGGGCCGAAAGCTTTGTTGCCTACCAACTCATTGCCCAACAGCTCAGGCCCGATTCGTTTGTCGTGGTCGCCGGATACGGCGACGGTGGTTCCGGATGCATACCCACCGACCAGTGCTGGAAGGAGGGCTATCGCAACAACAACTGCTGGGTTCCGCCGATGACCCAAGAGCTCGTCACCAAGGTGATGGCGCAGACGCTAGGAGCGAACAAACCATAGTACTGACGGGGAAGGCTTCGTATGATCAATTGTCGGTATTATACCGTGTAGGTTTCGAAACTTCGGTATCCCGTTCTGGAAATAGCGGTAGGGCGAGTAATCTGTTTGTTGATAAGAGGAGAACGATAGTGAAGCGAATGTTGGAGATAGTTTTTGTCGCGGCGATCTTGTGTGTCCGCTTTGCCGCAGCTGAGCAACCGAAGGTTCCTATGAAAGTAGGACTTTTTCGTCAGGAAATGCGGACCTTCTACACGGCAGAAGAGGACTTGCTCAGCAACGATGTGCAAGACGTAGCGATAGCGAAAGACGGGTGTGTGTATGCTCGGTCTGCCAAGGGCGACATGGCGTTTGAGAATGGTAAATGGATCGCCACAAGCAACGCGAGGGGCCTGTTTGCGGCAAAAAAGAATGTGCCGCAGAAATTGCGAGGCCTAGTAAAAACGGCGGGGGACGTGTTGGCAGTTGCCCATGAGCCGGAAGGCCAAGTGGCCGTTGGTATACAGCAGGGTCTGTTCCTGGCAGATAAAGATGGCGCGCGGCAGTTGTTTCCGCAGGAGAGAAACAAGAGTTGGGCACCCACGAAGGTCACCGTGGGCTACGATGGTTTGGGGCGAATGTGGTTTGCCAGCTACCAAGGTGCGGGCTGCTATGACAAGGGCGAATGGTCGCTTTACACTGGTGCGGAAGGCTTGCCCTATGATGATATGACCGCCACGGCGAGCGGCACGGACGGCACAGCGTGGTTCGGCACAGCCATTGGCGCGATTCGCTACGACGGGTCCGCCTGGGCATACCGACAGGGGCAACGCTGGTTGCCTAGCGATAAAGTACGCGACATTGCGGTCGATGTCGACGGCAACGCCTGGGTCGCCACGGCGGGTGGAATCTCATTTATCCACTTTAAGGGCATGACTCTCGCGGAGAAGGCAAAGTACTTCGAAGACAAGATCGACAAGTATCATCGTCGATCCGAGTTTGGCTATGTCGTTGAAGCTCAGACCGATGTGCCGGGAAAGAGAGTCGATCTCCGGCTGGGTGAGAGCGACAACGATGGTTTGTGGACAAGCATGTACGGTGCGGGCGAATGCTTCTCTTACGGTGCTACGAAGGATCCTGATGCCAAACGTCGTGCTAAAGATGCGTTCAAAGCCCTACGCTTCTTGAGTGAGGCACCTAAGGGCTCAGAACACGAACCGCCTGAAGGCTTTATTGCACGAACAGTGCTGGAAACGGTGTCGAATGAAGACCCGAACGTCGGCGAGTACACCCTTGAAAGTCAGACTCGCAAGCAGAAAGAAGAAGATAAGTATTGGCGTGTCTATGAGCCGCGATGGCCAAAGTCGGCCGACGGTAAGTATTACTGGAAAAGTGATACGGGTTCCGACGAATTGGACGGCCACTATTTCTTCTATCCGCTGTACTACGACTTGGTGGCGGAAACAGAAGAAGAAAAATCGCTAGTACGCGAGGTTGTTCGCGCGAACATCGACCACCTCATCAAGCATGATTTCAGCATGCACGACCACGCTGGAAAAACACGCTGGACTGTGTATGGTCCGAAAGACTTGAACCTGGATCCTGAATGGCATGAAGAACGCGGGCTGAAATCCATCAGCTTGTTGTCGTATCTCAATGTGGCCTTCCATATGACGGGCGATAAGAAATACCGCCAGGTGGCCAAGGATCTGCGAGACAAGCACTCTTACCACATCAATGCGATGTGGCCCAAATACCAGCGTGGCATCGGGTCTGGCAACCAGTCTGACGACGAGATGGCATTCATGGCGTATTACAATTTGATCAAGTACGAACCCGATCTCGAGTTAAAGAAACTATATACCGCATCCTTCGCCAACTCGTGGCGGCAGGAAGAACCGGAAATGAACCCCTTTTTCAACTTTTGTTTTGCGGCGCTGGCTAGGTATGTCCAATACACGAACATCTGGGGCACCTTCGACATGTCGCCTTGGCCCTCCTGGCTGGAGGACTCGGTGGACACTCTTAAGCGCTTTCCTCTAGACCGCTTCGACTGGCGGCATACGAACCATCACCGGAAAGATTTGGTCCTTTTCTCCGACCACTGGGCCGATGCCTACGACAATGAGTTCCGAGGCAAGGGCTTCCGGAACAACAGCAAAGTTCTGCCTGTGGACGAGCGTTATTTTAATCATTGGAATTGTGACCCTTGGGAGCTGGATACAGGCGGCGAAGGCCGGGTTATCGGCACGGGCACCGTGTTTACGCTACCCTACTACATGGGCCTGTACCATGGCTTTATCGCCGAAGAATAGTATTTGGTCGAGAGAAAGAAAAACATATGGTCAATCTACAACGGCTTCTATGCACTCGAATTGTCCTGTCGTGTTTTCTGCTTGCGCCAGCGAACCTCCTAGCACAAGACGTGATTGGAGCGAGAAATCATTCTAAGGACAGTCGAGATAGCTTTCTGTTACGCCATGCGATAGACATTCAAAAGACGATGACCTATTTGAGGAATCCTTTGTCGACGAATGATTGCGAAGTTATTGAGCAACTCAGTCGGCAGAGCAGCGCCACTGACGCTGCTGTCGACTCGACTATTCAACAAACATTGGCTTCTTATTGCATCGCCGTTGTTGAGATTAGACCTGACAAGAGCGTCACTGTTTCGACTATGGCCCCGGAACTGAAGCTACAGCAAGGTGGATGGACCAGCTACTTGATAAAAATCAAGAACAAGGCCGGCTATATGGGCAAATTGAAAGTCAAGAGCCCTCATGCGCAGCCTTTGTTCGTCGAAACGAGGGGGCAGACTCGGATGGTGCCCGAGGAGATGTTCACCGCAGAACAACTCCATCAAAGATATCTAGCGTTGTCTCTTTACCGAAACGCCCCGCTGGGTGCAAACCTGAGCGGGAATAGGGTCGAGTATGCCATCTTGCAACTTTATAGCAAAAAAAGCGGTCGGGCCCAGGCAGATCTCGATTTCTATATCGACGATTACTACAAAGATATGCGTCCCATAGAGTCGTCCTACCTCAGACCACCCAAAGAGACGGGCGAGAGCGAGGGACTCAAGGGGGAGTATTTTGGCAGCACCACCCCTTCCGGCAAACCAATCCTGGAACGCATCGACAAAGAAATCAACTTCAACTGGACTAGTGACTACTCTCTCGGTGATGCCGTCGACATGCAGAAGTTCTCAGCACGTTGGACGGGGCATCTCGTCGCCCCGAAAACGGGACGATATCGATTGGGAGTCAGGAGTAACGATGGGAGCCGTATCTATCTCGACGGAAAGTTGTTTGTGAGTAACTGGGCGTCGCAAGGGTCTACGCTAAAAACAGCGGAAATCGAGTTTTTGGCAGGCCAGCCACGCGACCTGAATGTTGAGTACTTCCAAGAAGGTGGAAGTGCCGATGTCCGATTGGAATGGGATGATGGACCTCTGAATCCAACGCGCATTAGTATGAAAGTCGACGCAGCGCCGGCCGTTCCGGTGGTATTGCACATTCGCGATGAGGATGGCGCGCCCGCGATGGCGTCCTTCACGATCACGGACGGAATCGAACGTTATGAGCGGCTCGTCAAAGATGAGAATGCGCCTTACGGCAAGACTCTTAACTATGGGCTGTCGGACTACGATCGTCGTGCACAACGAGAGTATGAGTACTATCCAGACAACCTTAAGGGTATCTATCCGCTACCGTCGAAGAGACAGGCGCTCATCGATACATATCCCGATCAGTACTTCCACGCCCAAGTCTATCGCAAGGATGGCGAACATGTAATTCTACCGCCGGGCAGCTACCGAGTGGCTTGGACTAGAGGCCCAGAATATACCACGCAATCCCGGACAATCATTGTGCCAAGGAATGCAATCCGTACAGACGAGTCGTTCCAATTGAAGCGGTGGATTTCCATGCGGCAACTCGGTTACTACAGTTCGGACTCTCACATCCACGCGTCCGGATGCTGTTACTGCACCAATCCTGAGGAAGGATTGAGACCAGAATACGTTTGGCGCTTTCAATTGGGAGAAGACCTGAATGTTGCCAACATCTTGAATTGGGGCGGGAATTGGTACCACCAGAAATCGTTTTTTACCGGCCACAATCACCCTCATTCCGATCATCACCACATCATGAGGTACAACGTGGAAGTCTCCGGTTTTCCTTCGTCTCATGCAGGCCATGTTGTCTTGCTAGGAATCAAGGAGGACGACTACCCCGGAACGGCGGTCATCGAGGATTGGCCAACCTGGAACCTGCCCATTCTGAAGTGGGCGAAAGGTCAGCATGCCATTACCGGATACGCGCATTCCGGATGGGGCCTGACTCCAATGGACGGCACCTGGGAGCTTCCCAATCATTCGATGCCGCGAATGGATGACATCGGCGCTAACGAGTACATCGTCACGGTCACCGAAGGCGTCGTCGACTTCTATTCGGTCGGCGACACGCCAATTACCTGGGAACTGAACATGTGGTATCACAGTTTGAACTGTGGGTTTCGGCCTAGGCTAAGTGGGGAAACCGATTTCCCATGCATTTATGACGAGCGAGTTGGCGAAGCACGTAGTTACGTCCGCCTGGATGGCGACCTTGACTACGGTCGCTATTTGGATGGAATCCGAAGGGGCTGCGGCTATGTTTCGGATGGACGAACTCATCTCATCGATTTTTCTGTCGATGATTTGCAATTAGGTGCTGGCGACAGTGTATTGAATTTGAAGGAATCGCAGACCGTCAAAATATCTGCAAAAGTGGCCGCTTTTCTCCCAGTTGAGCAAAGTGAGGTCGGCAAACGCATTGCCGCCAGCGGCCTGGATCATCAACCGTATTGGCACATCGAACGAGCTCGGATTGGCACGACTGGTGACATCTTAGTCGAACTGATTGTCAATGGTGTTGCAGTCGACAGCAAGAGAGTTGCCGCTGACGGCAGTTGGAAAAGCTTCAACTTTGAACATGAGATTGCAGAGTCCAGCTGGCTAGCACTCCGCGTGTTCCCTAGTGCACACACCAATCCCATTTTTGTCACGGTGGACGAACAGCCTATTCGCAACAGGCGAAGTGCCCAATGGTGCCGCCGCGCAGTGGATCAATGCTGGAAGATGAAGCAAGGGAAAATAAGCGCCGCGGAACGAGATGACGCGATCGAAGCATTCGATAGAGCACGCTCTGTCTATGACAGGATGATCGATCAGTGACAATCAATTCCCGAATAGAGAACTGCACAGGGCTACGACGACACTGATTGGCCACGAAACACCGAATCCTACGAATGCCATTGTAACGTGCCGGGTTGTCATTTACGTCGAGCTGTGTGCTCGCCGTTTCCATGATACTACAATCATCATAAAGTGGGATTGTGGAACAGGATTGCATGTGGGATATGTTTGATCTTGATATCGTCCGTTGGTATGCTGATCGCCGAGGCAATGGTGCACCAGATTCCATCTGGGAAATATCGATTGAGTACTCTCACACATCGTGAATTTGTCAAAGATTCACTACCGCCGTTGACCGCTGCAATGACCTTCGGGGGGCTGGAGCAAAAACTGTCTGCCACGGAGCGTCGGGAACGTCGCAAGTTGCCCGTTGCCGCCCCAGGTGATTCCGTCGGACCTTTGGAACCGAATCGACCATGAAATCATTTCATTTCCTGCTCACTAGCTTAGTCGTTCTTATGTTCAATTCAGTCCTTAGAGCGGAAGACGCCTATTGGCCTCAATGGCGAGGTCCGCATCGCGATGGTGTTTCTACTGAGACCGGTCTGCTACAGCAGTGGCCTGAAGGCGGTCCTTCGCAGGCATGGCTGTTCAAAGAGTGCGGGCTAGGCTATTCCGGTCCAGCTATCGTTGGCGAACGGCTTTACATCCTCGGAGCGCGCAACGGCGAGGAACAGCTGATTTGCCTGCTAGCTTCCGACGGAAAAGAGCTCTGGTCCGCCTCGATTGGTTCAATCCTAAGGGATAGCATGGGTGACGGCCCGCGCTCCACACCAACGGTAGACGGTGAGTTCGTCTATGCTTTGGGAGGCCAGGGGAATCTTGTCTGCTTCAGCACAAGAGATGGCTCTCAAGTCTGGTCCAAGGCAATGCAGGACCTAGGTGGAACAGTAGTCAGCTGGACCAAACTGAGGCCTGGCATGCTTGTTGTTTACCGCAAAGACATCGTTGCAGTTGATCTGGAGGTGGATGGCGCTAGAAGTCGTCCATACAAGCGTTCCCATCCTGCCGTTACCGATTGGCAGCCCTTCGACCGGCGTTTCCGAGGGAGTCTCATGAATCAGGTCCGACAGCGAGACCAAGGCGCTACGGTCGACCTGTAATAAGGTTGATTTGTGATGATCGCTCCGCCGCAGCTGACCCTGCCCAGTCCCCGACAAGCCGAATGTCAAGAGTAAGCACGCGGCAAACCGAAAGGGAGTCGAAAGCGGGCACATAGGCGAGGTTCTCCGGAAGACCCCCACTTTGGATTCACTGAACCCGAAGTTGCTTCACCTGCAGGTTACGGAACTCAATGCGACAGCCCTCGCCCTCCACGCCCACATGCCCACTCTTCACATGGCAGCCGTCAAACCGGCAGGTAACAGCGCCGTTGACCCACAGTGTGAGCATCATACCACGCGCGGTGATCTCGATCGTATTCGACTGCCCCGCGAGCTTCACTCGATTGCTGATGACTTCGTCTTTCACGTTGAAGAATTTGCGTTTTCCGCTGGTCGTCGGTGTCTCGCCAAAAAGGAATCCTCCGCTGGAGTCACCGAACTGGGCTTGATGCCAGACCACGCCGTCCTTGGAATTGCGGACGTAGACGCCGCTGTTGTAGCCTTGTTTGCCTTCGACCTTTGTGTAGCGAAATTCAAAATGGAAAATTACGTTCCCATATTCCTTTTTCATTAGTAGCATGTCGTGCCCGCCTTCACCGTCGCAGACGAGGAGATCCTTGTCGGTGTCGACGTGCCACTGCGCCTTGCCCAGTTTGCCCTCCAGCGGCACGGGCACACGAAACCAACCCTTCAGGTCAGTGGGCGGCATTATGTTGGTACAGCCTTCCGGATTGGCTTCGAAGGCGCTCCGAGCGACGCCAAGGTCTTCGGAGCGAATTGGCGAGACACCGAAGGTGAGCAAGTCAAAGACAATCAGCACGCACCGGCCTGTATTTTCTTTGCTCATGAAAGTCATGATGGATACCGGATTCAACTGCTCTGGGTTCATTGTTATTCCTCGTGAACCTGACTGACATTTCCTTTCCTGTGGTTCAGTGACCGAATATTCTATCGCATAGCTGCATGGAGTCCACGGAAAGTTCCTGTCCTCCGTTGAGCAGAAGCATCGCTGGCGTGCCCTCACACGACACAGAAGTCCGACACCGCATCTCTCACGAAGTCAGGTCGGGAATCGGCTGTCCGTGATAGATGTGGTGTGACCGATCGACCTCGTCGTGCCAAACAGCTGTCGGGGGAATGCCCAGAGCGTGATAAATAGTCGCGGCCATGTTTTCGGGTTTCTGCGGGCTGTCTGCCGAATAGGCGCCAAGCTTGTCTGTCGAACCGATCACGTTACCCCCATGGACCCCGCCGCCCGCAAAGAAGAGCGTTTGAGCCGCGCCCCAATGATCGCGCCCGGGCGCCTTGTAATGCTCGGGCAACGAGAAGATTTTGGGAGTTCGTCCAAATTCGCCGCCCATCACAATCAGCGTACTTTCCAACAATCCGGAGCTGGCCAGATTGTCCAGCAGCGCCGACAGCGCTTGGTCGGTTGGCGGAAGGAGTTTCTCGCGAAGGTGCCAGAAGGCATCCCCATGCGTATCCCAAGCTTCGTTATTGCCGAGATTCACCTGAACCAAGTTCACTCCTGCCTCGACGAGGCGATATGCCATCAACAACGATCAGCCAAAGCTGTTGCGGCCGTAACGCTCTTGCGTTTTGTCATCGGCGCTGGTCACGTCCATGGATTTGCGGACCTCGCTGCTGGTCAGTAGCGAGATCGCCGACTGTCGTTGCCGATCGTATTGGGCAACTTCAGCCGAGCGCTCCAGCGCCTGTCGCTGTCCATCCAGAGCATTTCAGCAGTTGGAGGCGGCTGTCGAGACGCTGCGCGCTGAGGCCGGCGGCCAATTTGAGATTGGGCGCCTGGTAAAGAGTTGGCGTTGGCGTCTTCGGGTCCTGCTTGGGAAGCTGGTAGAAGGTGTACTCCGGATAGGCTCCACGCCAAAACGGATCGCCGTAAGAGGTGGCTTCGATAAAGAATGGATCACGATGCCGACCCATCTCGCCGCCATACGCACCTGGAATCACTCCGCCGGACCAGTGGACCAGTCGCTCTGGCAACACGACGGCAGGCGGAAGGTTGTCATTCCGCGCCGGTATGGCATCTCCCACCACCTATGCTATCGAAGGCCAGTCGGTCGATCTTGGTTTACGGTCACCTCGAAAATTGGGTGTCGCCACGCTACGCCCGGTCAACATAAAAAAATGTCCCAAGGTATGCCCATTCGTCGGATGCGTCAGCGAACGGACCAGGGCCCAAAGATCGCTGCGCTCGGCCAGTTGAGGCAAATGCTCGCAGATCCTGATGCCGGGCATTTTCGTGGAGATCGGCTTGAACTCACCGCGAACCGTGTCGGGTGCGTTTGGCTTCAAATCGAAACTATCGTACTGGGCCAAGCCGCCGGAGAGAAAAATGTAGATACATGCCTTGGCCTTTCCATAGCTCGATGTGCTGGGATCGGCGGCCGATGTCGACTGCAACGGACCGAGATGATTGATCCCTAGCCCCAGCATACCGACCGCGCCGGCCTGGACTGCAGTTCGCCGTGAGATCTGCGGATGAGCCCACTTTCCGCCGTTCATGCCGAGACTCCCAAAGGGTGCGCCTGAACCTGAGCCAAAACCCACGCTCTACACTATGATAAAATGTTCTTGGCCCAAAATCAACGCCTGGGCTTGCCTTCCAGCCAGGTGAGAGTGTAGTATCGCACCAGAATTAGATTCAAGAATGCCAAGCTGTAAATAGCCAATCGCTACCTATCCTCAAATTCGATTCCGCTGAACATCGCGGCATTGGTATGCTGATCACCGAGCAAATGTCGCATCAGAATCGATCCAGGAAATCTCGAATGAGAACTCTCACACGTCGTGAATTTGTCAAAGATTCACTGCCGCCGTTGACCGCTGCAATGACCTTCGGGGGGCTGGAGCAAAAACTGTCTGCCACGGAGCGTCGGGAACGTCGCAAGTTGCCCGTTGCTGCTGTTGTCACTGTTTACAGACCGCAGTCTCACGCCGACGTTGTTCTCGGCAAGATCCTGGAAGGATGGGAGCAAAAAGGCGGGCCCGGCCCCGATTTGAAACTTGTTGGGCTATACGTCGACCAGTTTCCGAAACAAGATATGAGCCGGCGCCTAGCCGATAAGCATGGTTTCTCAATTTTCAAGACCATCCGTGAGGCCATCACCCTCGCCGGCGATGAAATACCCGTGGCTGGAGTGTTGAGCATCGGGGAGCATGGCCAGTACCCGTCCACGCCCGATACGCATCAAGTGATGTATCCGCGGCGAAGATTCTTCGATGAGATCGTCGAGACGTTTCGGCAGTACAAGAAAGTAGTTCCTGTGTTTAGTGACAAGGGCCTGGGGTTTAGTTGGCAAGATGCCAAACACATGGTCGACACGGCCTGCAAAATGGACTTTCCCATGATTGCTGGATCGTCGATTCCGGTCACTTGGCGTATTCCACCGCTAGAGCTCGCCATGGGCTGCGAGATTGAAGAGGCGCTGGCCTTAGGTTATGGCGGTCTGGAGGGCTACGGCTTCCACTCATTGGAGTTGCTGCAAGCCGTGATCGAGCGCCGCCAAGGGGGCGAATCAGGGGTGGCAGCAGTCCAGGTCGTCCAAGGAGACGACATCTGGAAAGCCGAACGAGAGGGCCGTTGGTCCCGTGCGTTACTCGATGCCGCGCTGGCGACAGTGCCGGAAAGCTTGAAAACACCGGGCCGTCCGGAAGATAACTTCAATCAGGAAGCGGCCTTCTTTCTGATCGAGTACCGCGACGGTCTCAAGGCCACCGTTGCCATGACCAACGGGCACGCCGGGGAGTTCGGCTTCGCCGCCCAGTTGAAGGGACAGTCTGAACCGGTCGCCACGCGCTGCGCTCGCCAACGTGGTGCTCCCTATGCTCACCACGGCCTGCTGCTGAAGGCGACCGAGCAGATGATCCATACCGGTAAGCCGTCGTTCCGAGTCGAACGCACCTTGCTGACAACCGGCCTCTTGGACAGCCTGATGCAAAGCGTGCGACAGGAATGCCAGAGACTGGAAACACCGCATTTGAAAGTCAAATATCAGGCCCAAACGTGGCCATACGCAAAAGGCGTTCCGCCGGAGCCGTATTCGTAACTCGATACCACAGGTTATCAAACTACTTTTTGAGCACCTTGGGCTGCGTCCAAGTAAGGAAATCTTCGATGAAGGCGGCGACTTCCTCTGCAGCTGCGGTTATGAGCGACTCACCCTTTTCGCGTGTGGCCAGTTCAGGTTGACCCATCGCGCCCGTCGTGGTGAGACGGTGGAAACGGCTGGCCAGGGAAACACGGCCGCCTCGCTCGCTATGGTAGAATGGGCTGTCGATGACTGGCGGTCCTGCCTTGGCATCCTCCAAGTGAACAAGTTCTTCATGGGCGGTCAGCATCATCGAAGTTTCGTACTCACAGGCATGAGTTACTTCAGGACTCTTCATGTTGTGCCTCCCGGGCGCAAAGGCGGAACCGGTGATCGTCCAATAACTCGCAAAGACGATCATCGCCCCGTCGTATTCATCCGCCGAGTTAGACATCTCGGTAATCGCACTTCGCCAGGAGCGATGTTTCCACCGTGACCGTTCAGCAGCAGAACGCGACGGAAACCAGCCTTTACGAAACAGCGGACCATGTTCTTGATCATTTCGACATAGAATGTATTTGGTACGGAGATCGTTCCTGGAAAGTCGAGATGGTGGTCTGACGCGCCCAACCACAACGTTGGCGTGAGCAGCACTTTGTCCAGGAGTGTTTGCTCGACTCGTTCGGCCACTTCGGTCACCAGATAGGTATCGGTCAAGAGCGGCAAGTGATGACCATGCTGCTCAGCGCTGCGAGGGGACAAACAACGACCGTGCCATCTTTGCCTAGGGCATCGATATCAATCCAACGGCAGTCTCCGTATCGCATGGCAGGCTCCTTCTAACGTGATAAATCGTGTATTCTATACAGAATCGATCCCGGAGAACTAGCATGTACGAGATAGTAGCGGAAAAGGTCGAGCGCGTCGCAATCGTTGTCGAGCCGTCTAGGGATTGTCCATAATCAATAAGTGTACTCATGACGAAATTGACTCTGCCAGTCTCGACATTCATGTTTTTCGTAGTCTGCCTCGTCAGGACGCATGCAGAGGCAGTCGAGTCGGACACGTTTCGCATACCGGCAGGTCAGCGGCAGCTACTGCTCGACGACCATACGGTTGCACAGATTGAGAATCTGTGTCGCAGGATGCATAGACCGCGAAAACGGGGCGCAGTGATCCGCAGCCCCAACCCCGGACAAACGATTCAGACGCGATCGGCTCCGGCATGGGACCCGGTCGAGAAGCTCTACAAATTGTGGGTGCTCGGAATCGACGACATGCTGTGGCAAAGCAAGGACGGGTTACATTGGACTGCCGGGCCGAACCCGAACATGCGAACCGATCTTTCTGTCTTCGATCCAGTTGAATCGGATCCAGCTCGCCGCTTTAAGGCGGCACTGACGAATCAGGGCTTTGCAGTCAGTCCCGACGGCGCCCAGTGGACGAAACTCGATGTGCCACTCATTCAAAGCTCAGACGAATCCAACTTTAGCTACGATCCAGATGAGGGACTATTTGTTCATACGGTCAAGCGCGGCGGGAAGTACGGTCGCGCGGTCGCCATCGCCACCAGCCTCGACTTCAAGACATGGATCGATCTGGGAGTCGTGTTTCAAGCCGACGAAGTCGACCAAGAGTTGTGCGCAAAAAACATCACTGCGCGCATGGCCGATCAATCACTACTGCAAACATTTCACAACGATCCGGCCGTGTACAATATGGATGTCTACAACATGGGAGTGTTTCGTTACGAGGGACTCTACATTGGCATGCCGTCCATGTATCACGCCACCGGCCCGGTGCCCAACTATCCCAACACCGACGGTTTTCACCTGGTGCAATTGGCAATGAGCCGCGATTTGAGGCACTGGAAGCGATTGGGGGATCGCAAGCCGTTTATCGGCCCGTCTCGTATCGACTCAGGCGCCTACGATCTCACGCAGATCTTGCCTCCCTCAGCGCCAGTTAAGCGTGGCGACGAACTCTGGTTCTACTATACGGGGCTGAAGTACCGCGCCAGCTACACTTATGTCGGCAATTTCCCCAAGGGAGAACACATTCCCAAGCCGGGACTCGATCTCGATAGTGGAGCTGTTTGCCTGGCCGTGCTCCGCCGCGACGGTTTTGTTTCTCTCGATGCAGACAGCGATGGCGGTTACGTGCTCACCAAGCCGCTTGAGCTCGATGGCGAGCTGCTGCTGCTCAACCTCGACGCCGGCGAGACTGGCAGTGCCATCGTCGAGTTGCTGGACGATTCCGGGGAAGTGCTTGCCGACTCCCAGCCGGCGGGCGGCGACGAAGTGCGTCTTCCCGTCCGCTGGAAAAATCCCGTGGACCTGAAGTCATTGTCCCGAAGTGCAATTCAACTGAAGATTCACTTGAGAGACGCCAGCCTGTATGCGTTTTGGGTGGAGTGAATCACGACGCCGAGAAACGTGATCGAGATACTCCAACCCTGTTGTTTATACACAAGTCTCTTGTTTTGGCCCAAACGCTAGCCATGCGGTAGCAAAGTCGCACATTCTTCTGATGCCGACCCAGACTGTTTGTGGTCCGGGAGGGGGTTCGCTGGGTCGATT
>JBDOMT010000102.1:0-18095 GCA_039831705.1 Pirellulales bacterium
CCTCCTTGATTAGTGATGTTTTCATTAGGATAACGGTGCGTTTTTTATTGGCAATACGAAACTCCTCTTTCTGACCCAAATTATGGGATTCTTGAATTAATCAACGGGAACTCATTAGCGTGCATTAGCGGTTTTCCAAAATGCCTTACTCATTAGATGATTGAGACTGCCCATCCAATTTCTTCTTCCCCGGAAAGAACATCAACAGTGCCGGCAACAGGATTAAATCTGCAAAAAGGGCCGAGCCGATGGTCAACATTGCCATGGCGGCAAATATTTTGTGATCACGCGTATCGCTGGTCATTGCGGTCCAAAAACCGGCAACCAATACCAGAGTCGTCATGATCAATGCGGTTCCCACTGCGACAAACGCCTGGCGGATTGCCGTGGAGATATCCTCTGTTTTTTTCCGTTCCTCCTGATATCGCGTCAGGAAGTGGATTGTATCGTCAACCGCAATTCCTAGGCAAACCGTAAAGGCACAGACGCTGACCATCTCCAACGATTGGCCGGCCACCGCCAACAAGGTACCTGTTGCCGCGAGTGGAAAGAGATTGGGGACGACTGAGATCAATCCAATTCTCAAAGACCGATAGACCAAGGAAAGAACGGAAAAAATCACCACACTCGCCGTCCCCAGGCTCAACACTAAATCGAGTACAATCTGATACAGGTTCTTCCAACGCCAGACAGCACTGCCACCCAATTCAATGGAAAATTCGCCATGCGATTTTTCAATTGATTCCAAACTCGTTTCGATCCGTTGAAAGACCGGATTGTAGGTGGCAATCCCAAGATCCTGCACTCGAAAACTGGCCAGCGCACGATTTCGTTCCGGCACATAGAACCGGCGTTTGAGTGGAGATGGCAAGAGTTCGATCATACTCACCCGATCTGCCGCCTTCCCTTCCCCTGGCAACGCGGCAACCAGGTTCGCCAACGACAGTGGATGGCCTATCAATTTCTCAGCCTGTAGAACCTTGTCTACCTCCTGCATCACTTCTAAAATTTCGGCCGATCCGTCGTCTACTTCGTCAGACCACAGCACCTCCACATGGGCCGTCTCAAGCCCACCGAATTCCTGATCCATTAATCGTAATGCTTCCATTTCTTCGCCTTGATTCGGCAACGAACTGGTACGCCGTTCATCTGGCCGCAGCGTGCTGGAAACAAGCATTAAACCACCCATTCCGAGCAATCCTAACACGGCAACGATCCGGCAACGACGTATGACAAAATCGATAATCCATACCGCACGCCCAAAATGTTTGTCAATGAGCCCTCGATTGTGACCCGCTTGCACACGTTGCCCCAACGGAGTCAAGCAGAGCAATGGAATGACCGTGATCACCGCAATGAACGTAACCAGGACACCCAAAACACAACACCAACCGAATTCACGGACAATTTCGTGATGAGCCAGGCTCAGCGAGGCAAAACCGATCGCCGTGGTCAGTGAGGTCAATGCACACGCCAATCCCACTTCGCGCAACGCTATCCGTGCTGATTCACGTGGCGAATATCCGGCCGCTCGATTAAATCGTATTTGCACCATCATATGCACGCCGTCAGTAAAACCGACAAGGCTTAATAAAATTGGCAGCACCACATGATTGAACGGATTGTCTTGCAAGTTGAAATAGTGAAGCAGCCCCATGGTCCAAAAAACACCCAGTCCGGGGGCTATGGCAACTACGATCACTGCGATAAATCCGCGAAACAAAATTGCCGCCATTACCAAGGTGAATAAATTCGCAATGATCTGGAACTTCCGCTCGTTGGAACGGTTACGACTCATCAACGCCAGTCTCACAGGTACTCGCCCGGTCACATGAAAGATCAGGTCATTCTCCCCAGCCTCCTGGGCAAATTTCATAGCAGCTTCTCGCAAACCCGCACTACAATCGGAGTCTTCTTGAATAAAGAGCCAATCAAATCGGACCATCAACATCGTCGTCTTGGCACCGGTCGACAACAGAAGCCCACCCACCAACGGATTCTCCAGCGCTTTTTGTTTCGCTGAGGCAAATCGCGCTGCGGATGCTCTCGTGCGAGGCAAGACCGGCTCGCGCAAGCCAAAGATATTCAGGGGAGGCGCATCTTCTATCCAAAATATTTCATCGACGTAATCGAGTTGCTCCAATTGTTCAACCGTATGACGTAACGCTTGGGCAGCATGACTCGAAAACAACTGGTCCGATTGCACCAAGATCACTGCGTCCCATCCGGCCAGCTTAATCGGCTGCACGTCTGGCATCGGTTCTTGAGGGCCCCTAGTCCGAACCCCAATAACAGAATCCGCAGACGATTGCTCAGACTGTGGTTCCGGTAGAAGGAGATAGGGATCGTAGTATCCCAATACAGACAAGACCGTCAACAAAATCATTCCAGCCAGGACCGGCCACGGATGATCGACAATGCGGCTCATCTTCTGCTGGAAAACTTCACTAAAAGATTTTTTCGTCAAGTTGTCTCCAATCACAACCGGACGCTGGCGGCATTGGCTATTTCATCACGATCTAAGATTCCATCCTGATTTTGATCGAATTGGCGGAAACCAAACCGTCTGAAGGCAAGTGAGGTTTCGTCACGGACAACCTGGCCATCGTGATCTTTATCAAAGCGGCTAAAAAACTGATCGACAAATGCTTGCACACGTACTTTTTGTGCCTGCTGGTTGTTTGAGCTGGATACTTGCTGAGTGGTTCGTGCCATCTTTTCTGTACGATCCAGTGGCTGTGCCAACTCAAAGAATGCAATCGACATCTCCTCCCACGTCTGATCCCCCCACGTCACATGCTGAGATGGATCAGGGTTGGTCGGGTTGTCTGACGAGTTGTCGAAGGCGACTACACAATTAAGGGCGTCCCAATCATCCAATTTTAAGGGCTCTGCAAATGAATAGAAATGCTGCCAATTAAAGTCGTACTGAGGCACATCGAGCAAGTCGATGCTCTTCTTATCACGCTTGCCAGCCAGCCGAAACGATTTACCACGCAAATGCATATGAGGCGCTACCCCTAACAATTGTGATTCTGCGGGTAGATGTTTCAAGCTCATGGAAACCTGATGATTCGAAGCTTCAGGGGGGATTTCGAATTCTTGATCGATTGCCACTACCGTGAATACTTCATGCGTCACTTGATCGGGCTCTTCGAACAACATCGCCACCTTGGTAGTGTCTTCTGCCTCGGTGCCATTCGGTGTGTAGTGCATTTGAAAGACAAGCTTGGAGCCGGCTGGTATTCGACGCGCCAGACCCTCAGGAAAAATTGTCGGTCGCTGGCCTGGGACATAAGCGGTTAACCAACTCACTCCTCGAATGTTGGCACCGTCCGGTGGACGAATAAACACAATCGCATGATGCACGACCGAGCGATTCCCAGGAATCACCTCGGCCGCACGCACCCACTTATCTTCGGTGAATCCCGTATCCACCACATAATATTGGTACTCAACGGTTCCTTCTGCAGGTATCCGATAGGAATGATCACGCATCACAAATAGTGCGTCTGGCGATTCTTCCAATCCATGGGCAAGCAGAAATCGCGATTCCTGCGCCGCAATTTCTGCGGGTGTTGGCAGCTTCGCAGCATCGCCATAGGGCATTCCAGATTCTACCCAGCGAGTGAAATTTTCTTTCGCCACCTGTGGCATGCTACGCGCATTTTTGAAATGTCCAACCTCTGGATTTGCATGCCAGGGAGGCATCCGCCCCTGATCCATGACTTCCATCATCATATCTGCCCAACCAACGACTTCATCATAGTCCGTCAACTCGAAAGGACCTATCTCTCCCGACTGGTGGCACTCCACACAGTGTGTCTGCAGGACCCGTACAATTTGCTCACAGTAGGTAATTTCGCCTTTCTCAGCCAGCGGCCGACTCCGCCCAATCAGGCAACCGACTGGCTGGGTATGCGACATTTCCACTGGACGTCCATCGAGCAGCGCCGTGATCGCATCACGCAACTCGTGTCGGGTCGCGGTCGACCGCGAAATGCCCGGTTGGTACTGGTCATCAATTCGGCCCCGATATTGAATCACACCCAAAGGATCGACGACTACAACTTCAGGAGTACGCGTTGCTTCGAATATATTTGCAACCGTCTGATCGTAATCTTTGACCATCGGAAAAGGAAATTGGTAGCGAGCCGTGTAGGCGGTTATTTCATCCATCGAATCTTGCAGGTTACTGTTGACCCCCAAGAAAGCGACGCCACGATTCTGAAAATCGTTCGCCATCTTCACCAACCGTGGGCCATACAACTGGGCCAATGGACATTCCGTTCCCAAAAAGCAAATAACCCGCAGTGTCGCATTTGAGTCTTGCTCAAAGCGATAATCTGTCCCCGTTGTCGTAGGCAACGCGGTCGCGGGTAGAGCTAACGATGACATACTGGCTGTGGCGGCGTTCAAGATTGTTGTGGCCCCAACTGCCAGCGCTGTTAACACCAAGAGCAAGCACGAATATTTGCCATTCACGTGGTCCATCGTCAATCCTCTACAAGCGATTCTCTGGGGCAACCTGATGCGGTTTGAACACACCGATAGCTTTAATATACTCGATTATCAGCTATCCGTAAAACAGCGATCATCCGAATTGACTATCGAGAGAAAACTTTCTCGCCACGCAGCCAAGTGGCCACGGGGACTGCCCGGCCTTCGACCACCTCGGCATGAGGATCACGACAACTACGGTCGCAAGGGATAGCGGTCAGATTGGCCCACTTGCCTGGAGAAATGCTACCGGCACACTTTTCCAAACCAAGGGCCTGCGCTCCTGCGAGCGTGCCCAGGTGTACGATTTGCTCAGTCGAAATGCTCTGATGCTTACGCATCACTTCACGCATTTCAGACAACAGAGACAAGTCGGGGTTAGAAGCGAGACTGTCGGTACCCAAAGCTATTTGCACTCCAGCGGCTAGCATTTCAGCCAACGGATAAGACGGATGGCCAAAGTAGTCATGGGTCCGAGGGCAGTAGATGACCGTCATCCGATCCCTCCGTTGAGCGATAAATTCAAATTCTTGTGGCTTCAAATAGTTTCCGTGCACAACCAGACAGCGTGGTGCGCGTGCAAGTTGCTGCAAATAGTCATTCGGTTCAGTGTTGCGTGAAATCGCTCGAACGTCCCACATACTTCGCTCGTCTAGCAATTGCTGAAATGGCCCATTTCCCTGGGCGAGTAATTGCAATTCCTCGGCAGACTCAGCCAAATGCATTGCCACCGGCAACTGCTGGGCGATCGCCATATCAATGAGTTTCTGAAGCAAGCAGGGATGAACCGTATAAGGCGCATGGGGACTGAGCCCCAAGGAGCACTCCATTGGAGAACTCGTTAATGGATGGTCTTCAAGATTAGTTGTCCAGCGCGCACGGGTCGCCTCCAGAACCGAATCCACACGTGCCTGGGAAAAGCCAATCACTTCGTCAAACAGCGTCAGTAAAGGCAACGGGGAAACTTGCCGGTAGGTTGCAGCAGGCGAGGTGGCAATTTCTCCCAAGGTCGTAACTCCTCCGCGCAAGCTTTCTTCAAGCCCTGCAAGGATGGCTTGGGCCGGATCACGCAGGCTGCGTTTACGATCTCTGAGCACTAATCGGATCCAGTCGGGCAGAGGCAGACCGGGCTGTCCCAGGGTCTCTTTCAAATGGCTGAATTCAAGATGCGTGTGCGTATTGACCAGTCCCGGCAACAAGATCACATCGCCCAAGTCGTGTACGGCATCCAGATTGGCAGACGCAGTACGACCCAAAGGTGGACCGACCGAAACGATCCGCCCATCGCGAATCGCGACCCTACCACCTTCAAGTGGCTCTTGATCAACGGGTAATACCCAACGGGCTTGGAGAGTCAGACAACTCATGAGGTATTGTTCTTCCTTGATGATCGCGTGCTTCCTGCAATTGCTCTTCGTCGGAAGATTCGTAGGGTACGCGTAACAACCACACCACAATCAGGGTAACACCCGTGGCACAGATGGCTAGAAACCACACCTGATAATTCACCGAATGCTCATCGGCATGCATTATTGCTTGCAGCACGGGATGAGGCTGGCCATCATTGAGTAGCTCGGCCAAATAACCTGTCAATAGACCCAACCCGTTATAAACGGCGTGAAAAATAATGCAGGGAATCAAACTAGCCGTTTGCACCGCCAAAATCCCCAACAGCATCCCTACGACTGCGGCACTAATTTTCTGCTGCAAGAAGAGGTGCACGCCACCGAACGCAATGGATGTACCAACGATGGCCCACCATTTGTGTCCTAAATGACGCAGCCCTGAAAGAATGAAACCTCGGAAGGCGATTTCCTCACAGATTGCTGGCAACAGGGCAATCAACAGCAAAGGGATCCACCAGTTGGGTGCCTGCCCCATGGCCTTGCTAAATGCTTCTACTTGGGCGCTTACCTCCGGTGAAAAAGGGTACAATTGCTGAATCCACTCAGACATCTGGACACCCAGCGGATGCGCCAGTATCGCCAACCCGAGGGCAGCCAACATGTGTGACAGGGCAGGCATTCGATCCAGCAACAATGACTTCATGCGACGACGCAGAAACAAAAGCGCCATCATCGCTGGAGGCAAGAAAATGCACACGACTTGACTGATAAAGAGGGTTTGCACCAAGAAAGGAAAATCGAGTCCGCTTGTGCCTCTCGCGGAAAGTGCCAAACTGATGAAAAATTGCACAATCAGTATCGTCACCAGGCAAAAAACGGCCTGGGCTGCGGTAGGCGTGTCGGACCGGTCACGCACCAAGTGAGCCAGCCAACGCCCCAGATCCAACCGTTCGCTTTCACGAAACAACACCGACTCTCGATTAAACTGCTCTTCGGCCCAACGGATAGCCAGTAGACAGCAACCCAAGGTGACCACAGCAACTGGCAGGATGTAGGGCATCACTTGGGCATACTGTCCTTCGATCATCGATCGGAGCAACAGTACCACGCCTGTCACCGGAATGAGACTATTGCCCAAATTCAATTCAACACCTGGAGCCATCGGCAACAGCATCAGTGGCAAGGTGACCAATACCAGTGGCATCAGGTAATATTGGCCTTCCTTGGTACTTCGTGCCAATGCCGCCAAAGCCAAACAAAGTGCACTGAACATCGCAGAAATTGGTAGCAATCCCAAAACCAGCCAAAGGATGGTAATCATCGGCGGCATTGTCATCGGTCCGTCTGACAGTCCGGAGATTCCTTGGAGTTGTGACAGCACGAATCTGCCAGTCAACCCCATACTGGCCAAATTCAATAACGCCGTCGTGATACTAAAAAGCATGACAGTCAGCAATTTACCCCAGACAATTTCCCGGCGCTGCGCTGGACTGGCCAACAGGGTTTCGAGTGTGCCCCGTTCTTTCTCTCCTGCACACAAATCAACGGCCGGATAAAAAGCACCCGTCAGAGCCCAGACAAAAAGGACAAAGGGAAGAATTTTTGACCACACGGCTGTGGCCCGCTGTCGTTCCACCGCCACATCTTGCACTTGCAGGTGGAAAGGCTGGACCACATCCAATGGAATATCGTGCATCTGCAGATTTTTCTGTGTGACTTTGCTCCGCCAATGTCGAATAATCCGTTCGACACGCATGTGGGCAACCTGCGACGTTTCGTTAGCCGAATTATGAAGCAACTGGGGCTGGGGCAGCTCGCCCGGGCCTTGGCTGGCAGAAGGTTGCTCAACCCGATCAACCTGCCTCTCCTGAATCTCTTGCATACAGCTGGCGAATGCGGGAGGAAAGTACAGAACCACCTGCACTTCTCCGCTTGCAAGCTGCCCTTGAGCCTTTTCTAGTGTCATACTCCCCGTTGCACCGCTTCCCTCAGCGGACTCATCTATCAGATCGCCGGGAAAAATCAGTTGCAGATTATCGCGACCCCCTCCCGAGCTATCAAACAGGCCGGCATCAAATCGCCTACCATCCAACAGTTGAGGCAGCCAATCGACATCTTGCAATTCGTCAGCTCCGATGACCAATACTTTGGCTGCCTGTTTGCGCAAAAATTGCGTCATCTGAAAAAAGCTCATCCCAATCAGCGGGTAGAGCAATAACGGCAGCACGGCGATCAAGAACAAGGTACGCCGATCGCGCAGCTGATCACGCATTTCACGTTGAAAAATCAGCTTTACGTTGTTCCAGTTCATACCGCTTCTTCACGTTGTTTGATCAATTTAAAAAACAACTCTTCCAAGTCAGATTCATCCTGAGAATCGTGCAGCTCCTCGAGTGTGCCGGATGCCAGAATCTGTCCACGATGCATGATCGCCACCCGATCGCATAATCGTTCTACCTCGCGCATGATATGGGTTGAAAAAATAATACACTTTCCCATATCTCGCAACTCGGCTACCGCATCGAGAAGCGCACGCGAAACGAAAACGTCCAGGCCACTGGTCGCCTCGTCAAATATCATCACTGGAGGATCGTGTACGATGGCGCGTGCAATCGACACTTTTTGCTTCATGCCAGTCGACATTTTCGAGCCAAGCACGTCACGGATTTCTTGCATCTGCAACCGGTCGAACAATACCTCCATGCGTTCGCGCAACTGCTCTTCATCCATACCATACAGCCGACCAAAATACTCGACCATTTCCCAGGCGGTCATCCGCTCGTAGACGGCCGTGCTGGCTGACATGAAGCCAATGTGATGCCGCACTAGTTCAGGCTGGGTGACACAGTCGAATCCACACACCATGGCCGATCCGTCGGTCGGTTGCAGTACCGTGCTCAATATCCGCAAGGCAGTTGTCTTGCCGGCCCCATTGGGCCCCAGAAGACCAAATATTTCGCCAGTGCCCACAGAGAAATCCACTCCCCCCAAGGCAACAAATCGCCCGCGGCGCAAATCCACATAGGACTTCGTCAGGTTGTTCACTTGGATCATGGCAGGCTAATTCACGCCTTTCAGCCACCAGCTCCGCTGGTGCTTGCTATTGCTACTCGGTTAGGGGGTATCCTGAAAGATAACAGCCCTTCTGTGTCGCGGCGTGTAACTTTCGTTACGACTTAGCTTACGATGGGCAATGAAGGCCGATTGTAGTGATTTTCAGGAATTTGCAGATGCGGATCACTTTCTAGAAGCTCATAAAACACATTGCGTTGCCGAGACACAAAACCTAAATCTGAAATAGCATCCCGAATTTGCTGGAGCGTCAGATGGTAAACCGTACCAGCTTCGGCAACCACATTTTCCTCCAACATCAAACTCCCCATGTCATTCGCCCCGTGAAGCAGCGCCAGCTGGCCAATCTTCAATCCTTGCGTAACCCAACTCGATTGAAGATTGTCAAAGTTATCAAGATAGAGGCGACTGACCGCAAGTGTCTTGAGATATTCAAACGAACCTGCTTTGGAAATACCTGCCATATCGGTATGATTTGGCTGGAAGGTCCAGCAGATGAAAGCGGTAAAGCCGCCCGTTTCATCCTGCAGTTGCCGCAGTCGTTCGAGATGTTCGATCCGATCTTCCAATGTTTCCACCGAACCAAACATCATCGTTGCCGAACTGCGTCCTCCCAACAAATGCCACTGCCGACTGACCTCCAGCCAATCTTCGGACATGACCTTACCACGGGTAATCTGTCGACGAACCCGATCGACGAGAATTTCAGCCCCGCCTCCAGGCAAACTACCCAATCCAGCAGCCTTGAGTCGGACCAACACCTCCTTGATGGACAATTTCGACAACTTTGAAAAATGATATATTTCAGGGGGACTAAAACCATGGATATTGATCTGGGGAAAATGTTGCTTGATCTCTTGCAACATCTCTTCATACCATTCCAATGGCAACTTGGGATGCAACCCTCCCTGAAGCAGAATCTGATCTCCCCCGACTTCGACAGTTTCCCGGATTTTTTCCAGCATCAATTTGCGGTCCAGAAGATAGCCTTCGTCTGAGTTGGGTGGCCGGTAAAAGGCACAAAAATCGCAGACTGCCGAACATATATTGGTATAGTTGATGTTCCGATCAATGTTGTAGGTACGATAGGTTTCTGGATGCTTTTGCAGTGCAACTACATTCGCAGCCCTACCCAGCGAAGCCAGGTCATGAGATTTCAGCAATTGCAAACCTTCTGCGGGTGAAAGCCTCTCGCCGGCGATTCCTTTCTCCAGTACGGCTTGAACGTCCATTCGCGTCATAGCACTCTTTCGCTGTCCGGGTTAGCAGGTTGCAAAGCACTTGCCCCTTCTAATCGAGCTACTTGCTTAAAAAAATAGTCCAGGCTACTACGTTCCTTCGAATGAAGTTGGTAATGCAGATTTTGGGATAAATAGTTCTGCACGACGTCCCGGGAAAGTCCCATAGATTCTGCCTCAACCTGCGCTATCTCTGCCAGATGCTGACAGCCATCGTCTCTTGCCTTGGCTAGTTGCTCAGCTACCGAGTCGGTGTCTATCCCGGCACGAGCCACCCACATAGCAAACACAAACGGCAGCTCCGCCCAGCGGCACCATCGGTCTCCCAAGTCCCAAACTTCGACAAAGGATTGGCTTGTACTCCGCATGGCCCGGTCTCCAATCACAAGCACACCGTCGGTGCATGCGGCCTCTGGGTCGGATCCAATAGGCAATATTTCCAATTTGGGACGTATATCATAGATCTCTTTAAGCAATATTTGCGCTAACACGGCACTGGTGCGCGAACCTTCGTCCAATGCCAGGCTGCACACCTGTGCAGGATCAGTGCGAAACATGAGCTTCACACTCAATACGGGCCCACGGCAGGCAATACAAGCATCCGAAACTATTTTCCATTCTGGATGCCTGTTTAACTCGATGGAGGGAACCAACGCAATATCCAACTCGTCAGCAGCCAATGAATCCGCCAAACGGCTAGGCAAATCATAGACAAGCTGCGCCTCAGGCAATAGTTTTTCCAAGCCATACACCAAGGGCTTGGTATTCAGGTAGTTAACAGCGCCAATGCGTAGCGGTCGACCGCCATGAGATTGGATACTGGAGCCATTTGGGAGAGCAGGCATTAACGAAAAATCCATAATCAAAATATCATGCAATCAGGAGCTCACCTTCAGCTCCAGGTTTGGGCTGATTATAGACCTTCAGAGACAAATAGACTAGACGCGAGTTGGGCTAGTACAATACCAATGACAGTCATTTCTACCGTAAGGATCGCTAACTTTGGTGCAGCAGCGCAACAGAGTATCACCTGGTCAACTAGTGTCTCGCGACTCCCAACTCGTGCCTATACCCCTCACACCTCCAGTTGACGGAAAGCCTTAAGGCCGTACTGCAAGGGAATGGCGGTTACCAGTAAAGCCAATAGCAAAGAGCCCGCCATGCCTACCCCCATCCAGAAGCGTAGAACTTGAGGTTGAGCCCACTGAAATGAAACGCCTGCCGTGCTGGCAAGTAAATAAAAATGACATGGCATTGCCGTCATCAAAACCACTGCCATGATATACAGCGCGCTAAGCACAAGGTTTAACGTACCCCCAAAACCGGCGGCAATTTTTGAAGGGGATTGCTCATGAAAATCCGGCATGATAGCCCCTAATCCCACTGCCATTCCAGCAAGGCCTAAGCATAGAAGAAGACAAATGAATTGGTGCACACCAATCACCATGCCATTCACATTCAACATCCAATCACTAATCAGGACTAACAGTGAACATGGGAACCACGAACCGCAAGCGGCAAATAAAAACTTGCTCCAGAGAATCGTATCACGATTCACCGGCAGTAAGCTCAGAACCCAAAAACGCCGCCCCTCCAGACTGATAAGCGGATAAATAAAACGCGTGGTAAAAGTCGACAAAATAAGTCCCACCACGGCCAAATTGAGAAAGCTGACGATATTGACCCAGGTCAGCACACTGACATCCATTTTATGCTGACGAAACCTGTCGACATTGACAAAGTAGAGTAAAAGCAGGCCGATAAAAATCAGAAATTGAGACCATTGCACAGGATCACGGCAAAACAATCGCAGATCCTTGCTGATCAGCAGTTGGGTCTGCCGTGGGAATATCTTCAGAAATGCCAAGGGCAGATTATAAATCCACGACAACTTCGACTGGATTCGATAGCCCGTTCGGTTATGAAGCCCGTTGTAGCTATTACGGAACAATCGCTTGCCAAACCAATTGACAGCCACATGCAGCATCAGCGCATTCGACAATAAGACAATTAGATATTTCCCACTCTCCAGCCATGGTAAATCATCTGGGATATTGGTGGTGTGTCGCGCAGCATCCAGTAGACCATTGCTCAACCAAGTACTTGGCAACCATTCACCACGTGTGATGCTGAATCGATAGTACGTTTCTCGAAACCAGGATGTTCCCAGGACATCGACCTTTGCCATGTCAAGCGTTTGCCAGATTGACTGATAGGCTGCCCCAATGATTACCAGAGCTATCAACCCCACCAGGATACGCCGTAATCTTGGCAATCGACTAATCAGTAGCAAACAGAAGATACTTCCTATGGAACAGGGGATGTAGGCAAATGAAATCATCATCGCCGGCAAATAAACATAATAATACCACGGGGCATGTACGACGATACCATAGGCAACCATCATCGGACTGGCCAGGAGAAAGAATCCCCAACTACTAAAAAAGAGGGCTTCTTGAAAGCGAAAAAATACAATCCGTTCATCACGTACAGGCATTGTCATCAAATACTCTGTCTCTCGTGATGCATACAATCCGCTGTAAAGGATTATGCCTGAGGAGAAGATCAGCATGACTTGCAACGAGGCAAAAAAAAGTGCGAAAACAAATTGCACCGTTTGCGCATGATAATACGCACCTGGCGACCCCACATGCGAGATCACAAACTCGAAGCCGGCGTAAAACAGAACAAACAGACCTGACCAGAAAAACAAGCTCAGAATGATAACCAAACTGGTTCGCAGGCGTGCTCTCGAAAGCAAATACTGGATATGGGATTTCCCGAGTGACAGCCGAAGCTTCCAAAACACCTGCCCTTCGCGCTCATGCGAGGGCAACTTTTCGCAAAGACCAGCAAGCATTGACGCATCCATACTCAGTCCCACGTAAATCTAGGTTCAGGACACCACAACAGTCATCTGTAATCGTAATCGTGATCGTATTTTAGTCCGTTTCGATAGCGATGCGATTAGTGCATGGTTTCAACTACAATTTGGGGTGTAAAAATCAGCCGAAACGCGCTAGCGTCCGGTTGAACGGTAAGAACCGGGGGCTAACACCCTGCGGCTAATCCGAAAATTAAGCTGCAATGAGCACTAGCGCCCAGATCTAGGGAAGTTCTTTTTCCTCCTTCCCTAACGCGTCCTCTTTCTCAACTAAGGCCAAGTACATCGATTCTAGAGAATCGCCAGCTCTAGGCAAATCTTCGTGCAATTTCTCAATCGTCCCCTCAAAGATTACTTTGCCCGTACTCATCACACCGACCCGATCGGCAATCTCTTCTGCTACCCCCAGAGTATGGGTCGACATGAGCACCGTCTTTCCCTCGCGGGTGTACGATTTGAGGAGATCTTTCACTAACCGAATACTGTGAGGGTCGAGTCCGACCATCGGCTCATCCACGATCAATACTTCTGGCTGGTGAATCATCGCCGCCGCAAAAACGGTGCGCTGCCGCATGCCATGCGAATAGCTTTCAGTTAATCGATCGAGAAATTCCGTGAGTTGAAACCTTTCGCACTCTCTCTCCATGGCCACTCGCGACTCATTGGTCGTAAGGCCATGCATTTCCGCCACAAAGGTTAAAAATTCTTTGCCGGTCAATTTGTCGTATAAAAATGGTTGATCAGGCACATAACCTACCAATCGACTTGCTTCACGTGGACTCTTTGTGACATCGTAAGGGCCTATCCGAATCTGGCCGCTGGTCGGTTGGAGGAGACCCACGATCATTTTCATTGTGGTTGTCTTGCCTGCTCCGTTATGCCCCAGCAATGAAAACAGTTCGCCCCGATTCAGCTCGAGCGTCAAACAATCGACAGCTATGTGGCTACCGTAGGCACGTGTTACCTGCTGTATTTGGATCATCGAGTATTCAAACGCTCAGCAGCAGAAGGCGAATTAGATACAGACTGGGCCGATTCCAGTTCGTGTGGAAAAAACTCCAATCCAATTTGGCTTGCGGTTTTATCAGGAAGCCTCTCGAATCGTAATTTTGTATTGGCAATGTAGACATCTTGTCTGAGCACCAAACCACTTTTCGGTTCCACCCAGGAGACGGCTTGCAGGCGACTTGCTTCCGGTAAACCTGGTCCTGGCAAGCTGCGGTAGTCAATTTTCAATACTCGCAATGTTTTTTCTCCGTACAGCAAAGAATCCATAGCAACCACTTCCGCTTCGACCAGATCTATTGGGGATCCTGGTGATTTGAAAGGGCTGAAAATCTCTTTCTGCCAACAACGGCCTACGTACATATAAGGTAGTCGGGCATCGGGAAATAGTGCTTCACTCAAAGCTGCCTGATTCGGAATGTAGACCTCCCTTGTGTAAGTGAGATTCCCCGACCTTACCCTGAACTTCAAATGCGTATCTTTCATCCTCCCGGAAATTTGGAACACCGATAGCATATCGTTGACAGCCACGCGACTTCGGAATGAAGCGAAGTTTCCCAAAGCGTCCAGTTCGATCAAGGTTTGTGTATCGAATTTTATATTGCCATAATTTCCAATGATGGTACGTATCCAAGTGGGAGCTAAATCGAGAAGGGGAACGTCGTTCAAAATTACTCGGTTTCGCAACTCCGTCGTATTGGAAATACCGGCCAAACGCAAACTGGCCGCCCAACCGACCGGTTCACCCGCCCATTTCACACGCCAAGCAACTGTTTTGCCAGTTTCCAACCCCGAGGTGGCAGGTGGTTTTCCTTCATAAAAAGATGGGAAAATTTTGTTGATCACGAGCCAGGTCATACTGCCAAACCACAGCATCAACACGACGGAAATGAATAAGCGGTTACTCATGACAGCTGTTGTAATTTGCCCGTAATCGTGATCAATCCGATGCCATTCTAACGGATAGGTAGATTTAATGCGACCAGACTGGGTCAGCGGGGCCCTGCCTGTTCTGATGCATTGCTTTCGGTAAATCCTCTACTGTGTAGATTTTACTCCGTTCACGGTTCGGTTTTTCTTCTGCATTTGCAGAGGAAGCCTGTGCTGCCCCGGAAGATACCCCATGTCCATGTACGTATTCAACCAACATCTCAAGATTGGATTGATGAATTGTGGTAGCCAAAATCTGCCTGCCAAATTTCAACTTACATAACTGGTCGAGAGGTCCATAGCCACCTAATAGGATGGCTGCTTCACGTATCAATCGGTCGTTACCTGCACTATTAAAGGTCCGCGCTAAAGGGTCTTGATCTGCTACCACTCGTTTGCGAAACATGGAATTCGTCGAGGCGCTGATACCTCGAGTCTTACGCATATAATCCTGTATTTCAGCAACTTGTGAACGTACGATCAAGTCTCCAACATGATACTGCTCTTGCGATTGAAAATGACGGATCACTGTCCTGCTAATTGGGTCGGTCCAATTTACGAGGGAGTCGTGAGGAACAGAATCTTCGGTTCCCGCATGAGCCCTACACACTAGTGAACAGCTACCGAGATGGGCCAGACTGAGAAATATGAACCAGTGTGATACTGAGGATGTCATTCTCATGGGAGTGTTTCTCATTTGATATCAACTGCAGGAAGAACTTATGAGGTAAATCAACCAACCGACTTCAGCAAAAGGGAAAACGAAAGCATATTGATACATTGGACTGAAAAGTGAATTTCAGCTTGCCAGGATGGACAGTTTGAAAATGGTCTCCCTGACGACTGCATTTTCTTAAACACTTACTACAACACGACTTGCAAGACACTCAGTAACTAAATTTCCCTCCGAACGAATGGAACAATTTGAATAATAGGACTGTCCCGGTTATACTAATTAAGAAGGTTACACACTGATTTGACCAGAAGAGCTATCGGATCTATAACGGAGTCGAAAACGGGTCGAACGGTCTTTCCCAGGGCTAACCAACTTTGCCTTGGGCAACTTCGCCTTAAGCAAGTTTACCTTGGGCCAACAGGAGGTTCCCCATGTCGAGTACGATTTACTTTGTTCAAGAATGCCCCACATGCGGCAGGAATTTGCAGGTACGGGTCAAATATCTTGGCAGAAGTGTAGTCTGTCAGCATTGCAGCGCAGAATTTGAAGCCTGCGACCCCAGTTCGGCGGCTTACCCGCCCTCGGAATCTAGTCTATCGCTCCTCAATCGCGTAGACGAACTGATTAAGACTGCTGCTCGTCCGTGAAAACTTGGACGAGCGTGAGCCAAATGCTTGCCACTGTCCACTCTTTCCTTAGGCGATTGACAGTTGATGGCTTAAGCAGAATACAAGCACGCCGAGCAAGCGAGTGGGTACATGAAACCCACTTGCTTGCACGTCGTGCTACTCTTTTTTTGACCGCGCCTTTTATTTGGCACCGATCACATGGGCCAGATCGTTAAAGAATTTCGGATAGGTTTTCTCGGTACAGCCCGGATTTTGAATTGTGATACCCGGAATCTTCAATCCCGCCAGAGCAAAACTCATCGCCATGCGATGATCGTTGTAAGTATCGATCATTACTTCATGTCCGGATGTCGTCGCGCCGGCATAGCTGCCACCGGCTGTAAGCTCCCGATGAACCGTCTGCTGATGCAGGGGAATAATTTCCAATCCATCCTCATGCTCGACCACTTTGGCTCCCAATTTTCGCAACTCGGTGGCCAGGTCGCCAATACGATCGGTTTCCTTGTAACGGATGTGCTCCACATGACGGATACGGGTGGTGCCTTCAGCGAACAGGGCCACGATGGCCAAAGTTTGCACGGTGTCGCTAATCGCATTCATGTCGACATCAATGGCCCGTAGTGGTTGGCCCACCACGGTGATCTCGTGATCTCCATAGCGAATCTGGCACCCCATCTGCTTCAGGCACTCACAGAAAGCCACATCCCCCTGCAGGCTCTCTGGACCCAATCCTTCCACCGTCACTGTGCCGCCAGTGATGGCGGCTACAGCAAAAAAGTAACTGGCCGCTGACGCGTCCGGTTCGATGGAATAGTCGATTGATTTGTACATCGATCCGCCAGGGACCTCAATCTTGCAAAAATCTTCCTCTGCGGAAACCGTGACTCCAAATGCCTTCATCACTTGCTGGGTCATACGTACGTACGGCACCGAAACCAGTGGGCCCTCCACCTGAATGGTCACCCCATCACGCGCATAAGGGGCGGTCATGAGCAGGCCGCTGAGAAACTGGCTAGAGATGTTCCCATGAATGGTTGTCGAGCCACCAGCCAAACCGGACGCGTGTACGACCACCGGCGGACACCCATCGGTGCAAAGAATGTTTGCCCCCAAAGACTCCAAAGACGTCACCAAATCGCCAATCGGGCGGGCACGCATTCTGGGTATCCCATCAAGATGGTATTCTCCATTGCCAAGTGTGACCAGCGCTGTCAAAAACCGCATGGTGGTACCACTGTTGGCCACGTAAAGATTTGCCTGAGAAGTGGGCAACTTGCCCGCACAACCTTCGACGATTAAAGTTTCTCCGTCGTTGCGAACCTCTACTTCAATGCCCAGAGCCTTCAAACTGACAATCATGACTTCCGTATCTTCACTCTTCAAGGCCCCGCGCAACGTGGAGGAACCTGCTGCCAAAACCGCACAGACCAAGGCACGATTGGTCAGACTTTTGGAACCGGGCGGGCGTATCGATGCCCGTACGGGATGAGAGATGGGAGTTATGGAAAGTGATTCGGGCATCGCATGTATTTAATTTACGAGTGGCAGGAACAAGGTTACTGGAGGGTAATTATAGGTTTTTATTGGTGGCGCACGCAATCTACTGAGCCACACTTGCAGCATCAAATGCAGGAAAACTGCAAAATAACACACGGCCAAACTGAAGACCACCGCCTGAAGGCGGAGGATTCGCCGACAGTCGGCTAAAGCCTGACTTTCTGGTTGTGGCTTACTTACCGCAATCGCCACGAAGTGGCGAAAGCATCTAGCCGTGGGGCGTGAGCCCACGGTGGCGTTTTCAGATTATTCCCTAGC